>JAMFST010000435.1 GCA_026225435.1 Labilithrix luteola | reverse complement strand
GCTGCCCATCCGTACAGAGCGGCGATGGCGGCGAGGCCCAGCCCCTCGAGCGCGCGTCGCCAGGTCCGCTCCGTCGACGAGAGGCTGGCCGCGCTGGCCGCCTCCAGGCGCGCCTTGTCCGGCGAAGCGGCGTCCGGCACGTGGGACAGCGCGCGCGGATCGAGCCGGATCGCCCAGGTGACGGCCTCTCCGCGAGCCACGTGCGGTCGCACCAGCTGCAGGCGATCGCGCGCCGCGCCGCGCTCCACGGTGGCCACGACCCCCTCGTCGACGCTCCTCCCGCCCATGTCGGCGCGCGGCGCGGTGGGGGCAGCCGGGAGATCGAAGCTCACGATGGCACCGTCGGTCCCCTCGGTCGCGGCCGGCGCGGTCCAAGCGAGGCGCCACATCGCGCCGTCGGAGGTGAGCTCGTGGCTCGAAAGAAGATCGACGCCGTACGTGATCTCGAGCCGGTAGTCGCGGCGCCGCAGCCCGCGCGGATCATCGAGCGTGACCCGCGCCACCCGCGGCGCGAACCAGGCGAGGTGCGCGCTCGAACGGCTGCCGTCGGTCCCCTCGACGGTCACCTCGGGGCGTAGATCGGCGTGCTCCTCGATCCCGACCACGTCGAAGGAGCGCAAGCTGCCGGCGCTCACGTGCCACTGCTCGGCGTGGCTCACCTCGGCGCGCCCCTCGGCGGACAGCGCGAGGCGCACCTCGTCCTGAACGAGATGCGCTTCGTTTCCGCTCGCCCACGCGACCGAACCGGCCGGCGATGACGCCACGACCAGCGCGGCCAGCGCGACCGTTGCAGATGCCCACAGACCTCGGCAGCTCCTCACCCCCTCTGCCTACATTGTGGCAGAGGGTACGACCAAGAAACCCGCTAGGTCGGGAGCTACCGACTCAGCGTCGATCCGCCAGGCTGGCGATGATCGTGCGGGTGATCTCCTGGAATGCGTCCTTGGAGACGTCGATGTCGGTGACCTGCGAGCCCGCCGGCGCGTCCGGGCTGGGCGCGTTGGCGGTGCCGAGGAAGAGGAGCGGCGTCGTCCCCTTCACGCTCTCGATGCTGGCCGCCGCGGGGGCGTTCTCGTTGTTCATCAGCCAGTCGACCAGCGGGCTGCCGGCGAAGTTGTGCGAGTCGAGGAACCCGCCCGACGTGGTGTGCGAGCTCTTGAGCGCGTCGAGGCCGGGGCGGCTGGCGAGCGTGTCGTTTCCGCCGCCGAGCGACACCTTGAGGTGCTGCAGCGCGATGTTCTCGTCGCAGCCCATGGCGAACCAGGTCTGGTCTCCGTCGCCGACGACGACGAGGTGGAACGGCAGCGCCTTGAAGGTGTGCTTCGGCTTCTTCTCCTCGGCCGCGTGCTTGCCGCTCCCCTTCTCGGAGCGGTCGATCAGCTTGGCGAACGAGGGGATCTCGATCGTGTAGTGCATGGTGCCCGCCGGGGCCCCCTTCACCGCGCCGCCGACCTTCCACTTGGGGAACGGCACGCCCTTGAGGTTGGCGGCCCAGAGCTTGGTGAAGCTCGGACGCTGCGTCGCCTGGAGCGCCGCCTTGATGGACGCGTTGGCCTTGGCCACCGGGAGGGTGCGCGCGCTGACCCACCAGCCGATGCGCGCCTGCACCAGCTCGAAGAGCGCGTCTTCCTTCTTGGCGCCGTCGGTCTTCTCGACCGCCTTTCACGCGGCGAGCGAGCGCTTCACCTCGTCGGAGTCCACGCCGTGCGACGAGACCGACTGGGTGGAGGTGAGCGAGAGGAGATCGGCGAGCGACGAGGTCAGCGCCTTCGCGTCGGCAGCGCTCACCCCGCCGGCGATGGCGAGATCGGTCGCCGCGGCGGCGAGCAGCTTGATGGGGTGGTCGTAGAGCGCCGGATCCCCCGCGCGCGAGTAGAACGCGGTGTCCGCGTCGCCCGGCAGCTTGAAGAAGGTGGCCGGCGGCGCGTCGGCGCGCTCCGGGTGGGCCACCAGCGTCTCGGAGACGAGCGACTTGGCCGAGTTGAAGGCGATGTCCGAGTGGAGCTTGAGCCCCGCCTCGGTCGCGGTCGCGTCGATGGTCCACTTCTTCAGGTCACCGGAGAGCTGCGCCACGTCGGTCGAGATCGCGTCGAGGAGCGCGAACACGGACGGAGTGCTCGCCGCCTGCGGCAAGCCGGACAGCGCCATCGGCATCAGCTGCTTGAGCATCTCGAGCGAGGACTTGAACGCCTCGGTGCGCATCTCCAGGTGCACGTCGGTGCCGAAGCTGGCGCGCGGCGCGGTGCGCGTGAGATAGGGCAGGAGCTGGTCGAGCGACGGATCGGAGTCGGCGCAGACGAGGCGGGCGGCAGCGGGGCCGAACGCCGGCGCGAGGGCGCAGGACTGGCCGTCGTCGTCATCGGCGTCCTCGGCACCCGCCTTGTCACCACCGAGCGGCTTGATGAAGAAGACGCCGTTGTCCTTGGGGACGAGCTTGTGCTTCTGGCCGAGCTTGGCCTTGGCGTCGTCGAGCGAGATCAGCGCGGCGGCGACGGCGATGTCCACCTGCGGCTTGGTGCCGCCCACGAAGGTGATGGCGGCGTCGACCGGCTTGCTCGCGTCGACCAGCGGACCGAGCTCTTCGCCGGCGATCAAGGTGGCCAGCGTCCCCGGCGGGGGCATCGGCAGCGCGGTCCACGAGCCGGCCACCGCGATGAGCTTGTCCGGGTGGGCGACGCGGGCGGCGAAGACCAGGTTGGCCGGCTCGGGCACCGCGCT
>JAMFST010000434.1 GCA_026225435.1 Labilithrix luteola | reverse complement strand
GGGGCTGACGAGGATGACCTTCGCCCCCTCCCAGCGCGCCGACACGCAGCCCGTGAGGCAGTTCGTCAGCCCCGGGCCAGTCGTCACGACGACCACGACGGGGCGACCACTGGCGATGGAAAGCTCGGCGGCGGCGAAGATCGCTCCGCTCTCGTGCTTGTAGTGGAGGAACTCGATGCCACCGGCGGGGAGCTTGGTGGCAAAAGGAACGATCGCCCCGCCGAGCAGGCCGAAGGCGTGCGTCACGCCGAGGTCGACGAGCGAGGCGACCAGCGCCTCGGAGACCGTCTCGGCTTGTGCCTCGCGAGCCGAGGGGGCCGGAACGACCATGCTCTGCAAGGCGGAGCGCTCGGCGAGCGGCGGTGAGGTGGGGGAATCCGGCCACGCCTCGAGGCTGACGGCGGCCGTCACGAGGCCACCCGGGCGTGCGTCAGGATGGGCGACGGGAAGAGCGACGATATCGACATGCCCCCCTTACGGACGCACATCTGTTCCAATTAACCCCATCGTGAGAAAAAACTTACGACGCCACCACGGTAGCGCTCAGTAGGCGGGCCTCGCCGGTCCGCGGTCGAGACCCGTCTCAGATCGCGACGCTCGCCCTCGTACGCGGAGTCCTGATAAACGAAGGCTCATGGGCACGGCGTGAAGCACGCGCTGGCGGCTCGCTGCGGGGTTCGAGGCACGACGCTGCTCGCGCTGATCGCGGCGTTTTGTGTGCTGATCGCGACGGGTCCGAACGCGCTCGCCCAGGAGCCGCTGCGGACGTGGGGCGGATCGATCACGCCGCCCGGGGCGCAGGACACGCCCGATTCGCAGAATGCCGCGGCGGCCGACGAGCCCGCGTCCCCTGCCCCGCTGGCGCCTCCGGTCACCGTGGGGACACCGATCGAAGGCTCGGCGTCGGCCATCCCGCCGCGGACACGCGTGGAGGACGAGAGCACCGGCGTCGTGCGTACGCCCGGTCGGATTGGCCTCCGGTACACGCTCGAGGGGATCGAGGTGCGCGGCAACACCTCGACGCTCTCGCGGGTGGTGCTGCGCTACGTGCCGTTCCACCCGGGCGACACCATCGACGTCGACGACAAGGAGCTCGAGCTGACGCGCTTCCGGCTGCTCGGCACCGGCTTCTTCCGCGACGCGGAGCTGTCGCTGCGCCGCGGGTCGAAGCGCGGGCAGGTGGTGCTGGTCGTCACGGTCGTCGAGCGGTTCACGCTGGTGGTGAACGACGTGTGGCTCGGACTGTCGGCCGACGCGCAGGCCAACGGAGCCTCGCGCCCGCTCACCGCGTACGGCGGTCTCGACGTGTCCGACACGAACCTCGCGGGGACCGGCATCACCGTGGGCGGCGCGCTGGCGCTGGCCGAGGGGCAGCTCGCCTTGCGCGCGCGCTTCGTCGACCCGAACTTCCTCGGCTCGTCATGGACCGCCGAGGCGACGCTCCTCTACAACAACGCGCGCGACTACTTCGGCAACCGCGACGTGCTCGTGGACTACGCCTCGGGCGAGGTGGCGCAGGACTACGCGGTCGTCTCGTACAAGCGCTTCGGCGGGTTCGTCGGCGCGGGGCACGATCTCGGCGTCTCCACGCAGCTGTTCGTCGACTACCGGCTGGAGAAGATCAACGCGACCTTGCCGCTCGCCGCCAGCGATCTGCGCGGGCTCGACGTCGAGCCGATCGATTTCCAGATCGACCGCGGCTCCTCGGTGCTCTCGGCCGTGCGGGCGACCTTGCAGCACGACACACGCGACGAGCCGACCCTGCCGACGCGCGGCGACAACCTGGTCATGATCGCCGATCTGGCCGCCGAGCCGATCGGCAGCGACTACGGCTTCCTCAAGCTGCAGGCGCGCGCGGAGCACTGGTTCCGGCTCCCCTGGGGGCACGTCGTCCGGCTCGAAGGGTTCGCCGGGGGGATCTTCGGCGACGCGCCCTTCTTCGAGAAGTTCTACGTCGGCGACTTCAGCGATCTGCTCCCTGATCGCGTCCTCGGGCTGAACGTCGACCGGCGCCCGGCGCCGAACTACCTCGACACCGACATCCGCGAGATCCGCTACGGCTCCTATGCCGCCAAGCTGAACGTGGAGTATCGCTACCCGCTGTACCACGGGCACCGGAGCATCTACGGGGTCGACGCCTTCGTCTCGGGCGGCATCTACGGCGTGGCCGACGGGCGCGATCTCACCTCGCCTCCGCGCGGCTACTCGGGCTTCGCGACGGCGCCGATCGATCTCACCTTCAACCTCGGGCTGCGGGTGGACACCGAGGTGGGCGGGTTCCTGCTCGGCGTGTCGAACATCCTCGGGTTCCTGCCGGTGCGGGGGGACGCCAAATGAGCGCCACGTCTTCCGGCGCTCGCCGCTTCCTCGCGTCGGTGGTGCTGCGCGTGCTGGTCGCGGTGTCGATCCTCTCGATCACGCCGCAGGCCCTCGCCGACGAGCCGGAGCGGCCGACCGAGCCGGCCAAGCTGCCGTCGCGGCAGGCCAACTTCGCCTGGGACAACACGCTGCTGCGCGCGAGCTTCTCCTTCCGCGATCTGGTCGACGCGCACGTCGCGCAGAAGCTGTCGCGCGGCCCTTCGAACGTCATCGCCATGCGCGCGTACGTGGTCCGTGACGGGGAGAAGACGCCCATCGCGCTCGCCGTACGCACCTGCCAGGTGGCCTACGACATCTGGGACGAGGTCTACCGGATCACCATTCGCGGGGCGACGGGCGAGCGGACGGTGGCCGCGGTGAACGTGGAAGGCGTGCTGCGCCAGTGCGCCGAGGCGCGGGACTATCCCATCGTCGATCGCGCGCTGCTGACGCCGGGGCGCGCGCACTTCCTCGCGGTCATCGTCGAGGTGAATCCGATCTCCGCCGAGACGCTGGAGCAGATGAAGCGCTGGGTGTCACGACCGACCGGGTCGACCGGGATCGGCGCAGGGGACGCGCTCTTCGGCTCGTTCGTCGGCCTGTTCCTCCGCGAGCTGGGCACGAGCGATCGCACCCTGAAGTTCCGGACGCAGACCTTCACCCCCTGAGCATCACGCAGCCATGGTGGCATGCTGGGGGCGGCCGGCGACGCGCTTGTCGAGCGGGTGGAGCTTGCGCGCGGCGAAGGCGCGGCCGAGGGCGAAGCCTTCGAGGGTGAGGCGCATGCTGCCGAGGTCGACGAGCCCCTCTTCGTGCAGGCGGGAGAGCGCCTGGCGGATGCGACCGCGCGACTCCGGCAAGGTCGCCTCGAGGTGGTCGAGGTCGAGCTGCACGCCACGAGACTGAGCGCGAGCGAGGTGCTTGAGGAGATGCGCGGCGAGGGTGAGACGAACGTGCGTGTCCATTTGAAGCCTCCGTTGCCTCACCACTTAGCAACGAGCGCACCACCGACAAGGGCGGAAAGGTGTCCAGAAGTGCAATTCTGCTTTTTGTCCATTTTTCCTAATGATCTCGCGTCGGCAGGAAAAACCGCATGCGGAAGCGCTTCGATAAGTGCCTCTACAAGCACAAATATCGCGTCGTGGCAGGGCGCCCCGACGGGAGAACCGGAGCGTGACAAAGTCGTCGGCCCCTTGGCCATTTGTAACTTCGTACGCTACCTCTGCAGGTGGTCAGCGGAGCGTCGCGAAGATGTCGAGCGCGCGGTCGGCCACCGCCGGGCTCGAGAGGAAGGGGGCGAGCCAGCGCTGCCCCTCGTCCAGCGTGCTGAAGACCTTGTTGGGCGAGCCGGAGCGGCGCACCAGGATCAGGGTGGAGATGATCATGCGCGCCGACGCGCCGACGAAGCCGTCCATCAAGATGACGTGCGCGACCGCCTTGGTGACGTTCTGGAAGCCCTCGCTCATGCGCTTGCCGGCGGCGGCCTCGTCCGCCGTCAGGTGCGGTCGCTTGCCCGGTGCGTCGGCCACGTTGAGCAAGCCGAGCCGCCCGCGCTCCGCCGCCTTGCGCGCCGTGCGCAACGCCGCCTCGAAGTGGATGACGCCGGGCGAGTCCATCCAGCGCAGCACGAGGAGATCCTCGTAGCTGGCGATGCGCAGCTTCTCGTCGGCGAAGACGATCGCCGGAGCCTGCAAAGGGGGGGGCGACAGGGTCGCAGGGGCGGTCATGACGGTCGACGAAACGAACTCTACCGCCGTACCGGTGGGAGCGGGAACGTGGATCGCGATCGCCTCGCGCGGCGCGCCATCCGCCCGACCATTTGTACAGAACGCTGGAAGCGAAGCGGCACCCCCGGTAGGAATCGGACCTACGACCTATCGTTTAGGAAACGATTGCTCTATCCACTGAGCTACGGGGGCGGATTTCGGCTGCTTCCATAGCGCAACTCGTCGCCCGCAGGGTAGGGTCCCGCGCATGGAAGCCCGAAGTCCGACCGAAGAACGCCCGCGGGCCGTCCTGGTGGGGGTGCAGCTCGCCGGGGTGGACGACGCCTCGTTTGCGGCGGATCTGGCCGAGCTCGGCCGGCTGGTCGATACCCTGGGGTTCGACGTCGTCGGCACGGTGACCCAGCGGCGCGCGACGATCGCGGCGGCGGCGGTCCTCGGCGAGGGGAAGCTGCGCGAGCTGGCGCGGTACACCGGCGGGCGCGGTGTCGTCCCCTCGGGCGCCAAGGAGGTCACCAACAAGGCGCGCGAGAAGTGGAAGGCCGAGGCGCGCGAGCGCGGCGAGGTCGGCCCGGACGACGACGACGGGGGCGACGACGGCTTCCTCGCCGACGCGCCGGACGGCGTGGACCGCCGCGCGAGCGTGGTGGTGGTGGACCACGAGATCAGCCCCAGCCAGGCGCGCAACCTGGAGCGCGCGACCGGCGCCGAGGTGCTCGACCGCACCGGCGTGATCGTGGACATCTTCCACCGGCACGCCAAGAGCCGCGAAGCGCGGCTGCAGGTGGAGATCGCCCGGCTGAACTACGTCGCGCCGCGCATGCGCGAGGCGGGCGGTGGCGGCGATCGCGTGCGCGGCGGGGTCGGCGGAAAAGGCTCCGGCGAGTCGGCTCTCGAGCTCGATCGCCGCAAGATCCGGGACCGCATCGCCGAGCTGAAGATCGAGCTCGCGCAGGTGCAGAAGAGCCAGGACCAGCGGCGCCTCGGGCGGCGCGATCAGCTGCGCGTGGCGCTCGTCGGGTACACCAACGCCGGCAAGTCCTCGCTGATGCGCGCGCTCACCGGCAGCGGCGTGCTCGTCGCCGACCGGCTGTTCGCGACGCTCGATACGACGGTGCGCGCTCTGTCGCCGGAGACCAAGCCGCGCATCCTGGTGTCCGACACGGTCGGCTTCATCAAGAAGCTGCCGCACGATCTGGTCGCCTCGTTCCGCTCGACGCTCGACGAGGCGCTCGAGGCGTCGCTGCTCCTCTACGTGACCGACGCATCGGACCCGACGTACCTCGAACAGCTGGAGGTGACCCGCGACGTGCTCGCCGAGATCGGCGCGGACAAGGTGCCGAGCCTGCTCCTCCTGAACAAGGCGGACCGGCTCGACGAGGAAGAGAGGGCCAGGCTGCAGCGCTTGCACCCCGAGGCGCGGCTGCTCTCGGCGCGCCTGCCCGAGGACGTGAGCGCGCTGCACGCGGCAATCGTCGAGTACTTCTCCGAGCAGATGGTCGAGGACGACCTGACGGTGCCCTACGCGAAGCAGGCGCTGGTGAGCGAGATCCACGAGACGACGCAGGTGCTCTCGGAGACCTACGACGAGGCCGGGGCACAGCTGCGGGTACGGGCGCTGGCCGCCGTGCTCGCGCAGATCAAGGCGCGCGCTTCGTCTTGAGCGGGGCGCTGGTCGCGCGGCTCGTAGCTCCGTCCGCGATGGCCGTCGCCGTCGCGGTGGCGAGCACGTGGGGCTCGGCCTGGCGAAGGCACACGGGCTTTGCAAGTGCCGCCGGCGTGGACGCGGCGGCGATGCGGCAGGACCGCGCGCCCGACATCGGCGAGCCGGAGATCCTGACCGGCGAGCACGCCGTCACGAGCGCGCTGTGGCGTCCGGATGGGCACCTCCTGGTGATGACGCCGAGCGATCTGGTGGATGTCGACCCGGACGCGCCGCTGCCGGCGAGGCGCCTGCCGATCGTCGCCGCCCGCCGCTTGCATGCGAGCGCGGCGGGGACGTTCCTGGTCGAGAAGGTCGACGGGTGGGAGACCTGGGACGCGAGCACGCTGACCCGCCTTGCCGAGGGGACCGCGCACGAGCGGATCACCCTGTCGCCCGACGGCCGCTTCCTCGCCGCAGCAAGCTGCGACGACGCGGCCACCGCCGGGGGCTGTCACTTCGTGGTGCTCGACGTCACCACCGGTCTGTCGCACGCGACGATGCCGGCCGGGGGCGGTACGTTCTCCTTCGTGCC
>JAMFST010000433.1 GCA_026225435.1 Labilithrix luteola | reverse complement strand
GATGCTGGCGCTGGTGACGCTGGCCCTCGCGCTCACGACCATCGGCGTGATCGCTGCGCGGGTGGTCGCCTCCCCCCGGCACGTGCTCGCCTGGGGGCTGGGCGACGCACCGCTCCTCTTCCTCGCCGCGCTCCTGTGCGCCGGTCTCGTGCGGCTCGCCGTGGTGCGCGCGCGCTGGCTCGATCGGGTCCGCAACGGGCTCGATCGCGAGTGGAGCCTCGAGCTGCTGCAGGCGAGCGTGGACCGGCAGCTGCCGCTCCTGCCCGGCCAGCGCACCGGGGACGCGGTGCTCCTGTCGCACGTGGCGGTGCCGGGGCGCCCCTCGGTCTCGATGGCGCTCGCGCGGGTCGACTACACCGAGGCGCGAGGGCTCGAGCGCCGCCGCGCGGTCTACGCCGGGCTGGGCGTCGTATCGCTGCTGTTCGGTCTGTTCATCGCCGGGGCGACCTTCGCACCGGGCACGCTGCCGCTGGCCATCACGCAGCTCGGTGCCGTGGCCAAGACCTTCGCCTATCCCGACGCGCGCCCCATCGAGCAGGCGGCCGACGGCGCGACCCCGACGTCCAGCTCCGCGCCGGCATCGGCGTCCCCGGGCGCCGCCAACGCCATCGTCGTCCCCGAGAACGACGACCTGAGCGCGACGCCGCTGGTGATCGATCCCGAGGGCAAGGCGGACCTCATCAACCGCGGCGCCGGGGTGACGCTCGCCGTGGCGGCGGTGGACATCAGCCCCGACGGCGGCTGCCTGCGCACCCTCGATGGCGAGATCTACTGCCAGAAGCATGACGTCACCGGCTACGTGAAGGTGAAGGACATCATCGGCGCGGGCACCTTCTCCTCGCGCGGCGAGCACGGGTGCGCGGTCGTCGTCGGCGGCGAGGTGCGCTGCTGGAAGGACGACTCGACCGACGTGCTCATCCCGGCGCACTCGCCGCCGCAGGCGCACGCCATCCGCGAGCTCCCGCCCGCCAAGCTCGTCGCCGTCGGCGAGACCTTCGCCTGCATGGTCAGCCTCGATCGCTCGGTCCGCTGCTGGACCGGCCAAGGGATCCCCGCCACCCCGTCGCAGGCGGTCACCGGCGCCGAGGGGGCGCTGAGCATCGCGGCCGGCACCGAGCACGCCTGCGTGGCGCAGGAGCGCGGGACGGTCGCTTGCTGGGGTCGCAACGACCTCGGACAGGCCGGCCCCGCCGGAACCGGCAGCGAGGTGCTCGCCACGCCCGTGGCCGGAGTCGACGGCGCGGTCGAGGTCGCCGCCGGCGCGACGCACACCTGCGCTCGTCTCGGCAGCGGTGCCGTCACCTGCTGGGGATTCCTCGACAGCGGCACCTGGTCCACCGCCCCGCGCAACGTCCCGCTGGAACCGGCGCTGCGCCTCGTCGCCCGCGACGGCGTCATCTGCGCGCTGCAGACGAACCGGATCGTCTGCGGCGGAGATCGCGTCGCGCCGTAGCTTCGTCGAACGCGCGGCTACTTCTTGATGCGCGGATTGATCGTGTTCATCGCGGCGGCGGCGCCGGTCTC
>JAMFST010000432.1 GCA_026225435.1 Labilithrix luteola | reverse complement strand
CGCCTGCGCCTCCGCCGGCGCCTGCCCCGGTGGTGGCCACCGTCCCGGCCCCGCCGGCGCACGAGCTGCCGCCCCCTCCCGCTGCCAGCAAGCCGTCCCCCTTCCCCGCGGTCGCGCGCGACAAGCTGGCCAACGGGCTCGGTCTGGCGATCATCGAGTCCCACGCGCTCCCCATCGTGCAGCTGCGCGTGCTCGTGCACGCAGGCGCCGGCTATGCCGACAAGCCCGCGGCCATCTCGCTCACCGCCGATCTCCTCAAGGACGGCGGTACGCGCTCGATGAGCAGCAGCCAGCTGCTCCGCAAGGTCGAGACGATGGGCGCCAACCTCGGCGTCGGCACCGGCAGCGACGGGACGATCTTCTCCCTCGCCGTCACCCGCGACCACCTCGAGGAGGCGACCGCCATCCTCGGCGAGATCCTCAGCGCGCCGCGCTTCGACCGCAGCGAATTCACCAAGCTGAAGACCCGCGAGATCGACGAGGCCTCCGCCGCCGCCCGCTCGAGCGGAAGCTTCATGGCCATGCGGGTGCTCACCGAGAAGCTGTTCCCCGCGCCCAGCCCGTACGCGGTCGACGGCCTCCTGCCGCGCGAGATCGCCGCCATCGACGAGGCGACCGTCCACGCCACCTACAAGCGCTGGTTCGTCCCCAAGAACGCCGAGGTGGTCATCGCCGGCGATGTCGACCCCAAGGTCGCCCGCGCGGTCGTCGACAAGGCGTTCGGCGGCTGGAGAGGCGGCGAGGCTCCTTCGCTGCCGAAGACCGAGCCCGCTCCGATCAACGCCGGAGTCGGGGTCGGAGTCGCCAGGCCGGACGGCAGCCCCCTCCACGTCATCGTCGCCGATCGCCCCAAGAGCAGCCAGAGCGACATCTTCCTCGCCGTCGCCGCCCCCGAGCGCGGGGCGCGGGCGTGGCCGGAGTACAAGGTGGCCACGCAGGTCCTCGGCGGTGGCGTCTCCGGTCGCCTCTTCCTCGACGTGCGCGAGCAGCGCAGCCTGGCCTACTCGGCCAGCGGCCGCCTGGCCGAGCGGGCCCACGGTCACGAGGCGTCCATCCTCTACGCCGGCACGCAGACGCCCAAGACCGCCGAGGCGGTGGACGGCATCCTGCAAAATGTCCAAAAGATCGCCACCGGTGACATCGACGAGCGCGAGACCGACACCGCCCGCCGCTTCCTCAGCGACGTCTTCGCCGTGCGCCTCGAGACCATCGGCGCCGTCGCCGACACCGTCGTCGGGCAGGACCAGCTCGGCCTGCCGGACGGCTACTGGGACAGCTACCGCGAGGCGCTCCACCACGTGGACACCGCGCACGCCAACGACGCCGCGCGTACGCTCTTCGGCGGAGCCGGCGCAGGTCGCGAGACCTTCCTGGTCATCGCCGGCGACGCGGCCGTCATCGTCCCCACGCTGACCCGCTTCGGCGAGGTCACCGTGGTCGACCCGGAGCACGAGTTCCGCGTCACCAGGACCGTCCCCCGATCCGCCCACTGACTCTCCACAAGCTGTGGACAAGCCTGGGGGAAAGTTCCGTAGACAAGGTGGGCAAACGGACGACCTTGTCCGCGGTGTGGGGCGGGCCTTGGCGCAACACGTAACGGACGCAGCGAAACCCCGCGATTTGTCTGAACATCCGCTCCTCCACAGGCTTTCCAGATCCGCTGTGTAGAACCTGTGTTCAGGTGCTGCCCTCCACAGGTTGCCCCCGCAAGGTCGCGCTCATTGGTGCGCTCTCGTAGGCCTTCGGCTCCCGCCTCATACCTGTCTCGACT
>JAMFST010000431.1 GCA_026225435.1 Labilithrix luteola | reverse complement strand
GATCCCGTCGGCGGAGATCGAACGAACCACCGATGCCCCGCGCGAGGGCTTGCACGCGCTGCTCGCCGCCGACGGCGCGCTCCTGGCGATCGCGGAGATCGACCCCGTGGGCACCGCGCGCGTGACCCGCGGTTTTCCTCGCCGTCTCTGATCCGCGATCAGTGCTTCTTCTGGAGCAGCTTCATGCGCTCCTTGGCGACCTTGGCGTTCGGCGTGTCCGGCGCGAGCTTCACGTAGGTCTGGTACTCGGCGATGGCGCGCGCGCTCTCGCCGGCCTTCGCCAGGTGCGTCGCCAGGAGGAAGTGCGCCGGGGCGAAGCTGGGATCGTTCTTCACCGCCGCCTCGAGATCCGCCCGCGCGCCCGCGTCGTCCTTCGCGCCCGCCTTGCAGAACGCGCGCTCCATCCGCAGCTCGCCCGCGTCCTGCAGCGTGATCGCCTCGTCGAGCGTGGTCACACACGACGAGAAATCTTGCAGCTGGAGCATCTCGTGCGCCACGCCCGCGAGCATCCCCACGTCGCCGGCGGCCAGCTTGTGCGCCGCCTGCAGCTTGGTCCGGGCATCCTCCGGCTTCTTCCAGGTCATCAGCCAGTGGCCGTAGGTAAGAAAGTACATCGGCTGCTGCCCGTCCCCCTTGATGGCCGCCTCGAACTCGCTCGTCGCCGCGCCCGCGTCCCCCTTCTTGGCGAGCGCCACCGCGAGGTTCAGGTGCAGCACCGAGTCCTCGGGGTGCTTGGCGATGGCCACGCGGCACAAGGCCGCGGCGTCCTCGTTGCGCCCGTCCTCGGTCTCGATGGCCGACAGATCGGCGGTGGCCGCGGCGTGCCCGGGCGAGAGCGTGAGCGCGCGGCGGAAGTGCGCCTCGGCGGCCTTCGAGTCGTGCCCGCGATCGGCCACGACGCCGGAGAAGTAGGCCGCGTCGGCGTCGTTCGCATCCTTCGTCTCGGCGGCGGCGAAGGCGCTCTTGGCTCCGGCCAGGTCTCCGGCGTCGAGCGCCCGGATCCCGCGTTGCACGTCGGCGCTCGGCGGGTGCGAGAGCGCCCCGGCCGCGCCGGTAGCCGCGGGGGCGGGAGGCGGAGTCGCCGTCGCGCCTGCCGCCGTCGTCTCGTCCGGGTGATCGCTCATCGACGGCGGCAGCTTCGGCGGGGCGTTGGCCGGCGGCTCCTCGCCGCCACAGGCGGACACGAGCAGCGAGACGGACGCGAGGGCGGCGAAGATCGAGCGGAGACGCATCGCCATCGAAGGTAGGCCAACGCCCCCTGCGGAGGAACCTCCGTGTCGCTCAGTACGTCGCCAGGATCGGAAGCAGCGGGTCCCCGGGCACCAGATTGTACGACGCGTCGCCGTCGGAGGCGCGCTGCCCGTCGACCGCCCACTTCCACATGAGGATGCCGGACGCGCCCGCGCCGAACTGCGCCGCGAACTTCCCCGACGCATCGGCGGTGCGGTTGGCGTCGCTGTCGTCGACGCCCATCTCGCCGGCGAAGATCGGCTTGCCGAGCGCCTGGCACTCGCTGATGTGCTGCGCCAGGATCGCCGGCAGCGCGGTGGTGCCTTCGTAGTCGTGGTACTCGCAGATATCGACGCCGGGGAGCGCGTGCAGCGCCTTCCACTGATCGCCCTGCGTGCCGCAGCTCATGCTCGAGCCGCCGATGGTCCCGACGCTCAGCAGGTGCCGCTTGTCCCCCACCTCGGTCTTCACCGCGGTGATCATGTCGCTGGCCCAGGCTTGCAGCACGGTGTCCGCGCCCACGGGGCAATCGGCGCCGTCGTCGTTGGCGTCGGCCGCCTCGTTGATCAGCTGGATGGCGAGGATGGTCGGCTCGTTCTCGTAGCGCGCGGTGAACTCCTTCACCCAGTCGCGGTAGGCGACGAGCTGCGTCCCTTGGGGCGTCTTGTAGCCGGAGGAGAACCACGCCTCGTCCTTCTCGCCCGGGCTGCTGCAGGCGGCCCACTCGTTCTCCAGCGTGGCCACCACCCGCACGCCGTAGCTCTTGGCGAGCGTGATCGTGTGGTCGAAGTTGCTCCAGTCGCGAGCACCGTTCGTCTGCGCCATGTCCTGGAAGAACCAGGCGCGCATCGCGTTGGCCCCGGAGCCGATCTGCTGCAGCGAGGTGTCGAGCACCGTCCCGTCGACCACGTCGCCGCCGCAGGTGTTCTTGCTGTTGGCGTTGTAGAAGTCGACGCCGCGAAAGACGTACGGCTGCCCGTTCAGCTGCAGCGCGGTTCCGTTGGCGCGCACGAAGTCATCGCCGGGAGAAGCCGACTCGACGAAGGCGAGCGCGTGGTCGTCGCTCGCCGCGGCGAAGCTGACCGTCTGCGGCGCGAGCGCGTTGCTCCCCTCCCAGGCGGCGACGGTGAAGCTGCCGCTGCCCACGGTGAGGTCGAACTGCCCGTGCGGCGCGTTGCCGTTGTAGACCTGGCCACCGCCGGCATTCGTGACCGTCACCCAGGCCCACGGGATCGGCGTGTCGTCGGCGTAGCGCACGTCGAGGTGCAGGTTCGTCGCCGTCGACCCCTCGGCCACGCGCACGTCGCGGTCGATCGAGAGGTCTACCCCCTGCTCCGGCAGCGTGAGCGAGCCGTCGAAGGCATGCAGCTGGTAGCTCGCCGCCGGAAGCGCCAGCGCGAAGGTGCCGTTCGGCGAGTTCCCCTGCGCCACCGACGTCCCGTCGGCCGTGGTGATCTCGAGCCACGCCCAGGGGACGCTCGATCCGTCGGCGTGCACGATGGCGACCGCCAGATGCCGGTCCACCGTCACCGCCGCCGATTGCGCGCTCGCGTCGTCCTGCCCGTGCGCCCCGCAGCCGAGCGCCGCGGTGATCAGCGCCACCGTCCACAGAGCCGAGCGAACGCGCATGGCGGGGGCGATAGCACGAGCGCCGCACCGGGCACGCAAGCCGCGCCCTTCTTTACCCGCGCGACCAGCTGCGCTGTTCGTTTCTCGTGCCGCTAGAACGACATGTCTAAAAACAGAGGTCCATGCCGAGCAGCCCGGCCTTCGCCGTGCGACTCACCCACGGCGCCCACTTCGATTCGGGAAAGAAGTACCGGTACAGGTCCACCGCCGCCGGCAGGATGACCGCGCTCGCCAGGAGCGCCTTCGGATACAGGTCACGCTCGTTGGCGCCGGAGAGATCGCCGTGCGGATCCTCGATGCCGAGCAGCGAGAAGGTGCCGTAGCCAATGGACAGGAAGATATCCATCGCCAGCATCCCTTTTCGATAGGGCGCGTGCTGGTAATAAAGGTCCGGCCAGATCGACAGCAGCAGCTCCGAGCCGATGTTCTGCATCTGGAAACCGGCCATGTTGATGACGTAGTAGCCGTCACGCCCGGCGCCGAAGCGGCTGCCATCCGACTTGCAGTACTGCTGCGGCTGGCTCCCGCAGGCGTGCAGGTGCGGGTCGATGACGAAGAAGGGGATGAACTTCGCGTAGAGGATCGGCGTGAACCCCGGCACGGTGCCGAAGGCCAGGTTGGTGATGAGGTGCCCGGTCTCGTGCAGGGTCAGCGCGCTGATCGCCCCGGCGGCGAAGAGCCCGAAGTTCGGCAAGCTGTCGATGTCCATCACCCCGCCTTTTCGCACGGGCGCCACGGGCGTCAGCGACGAAGGGGGCGGCGGCGCGACCGCAGCCGGCGCGGGAGTGAGCACGTCGAGCGGCGGAAGATCGCTGGTGTGAAGCTCGGCCGCGGGCGCCGTCACCGGCGGCTCGTAGTCCTCCGGCTGATCATCGGCGAGCGCCGCCCGCGGCACTGCGAGCGCCACCACGGAGGCGACGACGGCAGCGAGCAGGCGCAAGTGAATCCGTCTCATCGTCGGGGCGCGGCGCAACCTACTGCGGCCGCCGCCCCGTGAGGAGCGCTACTTCTCTCAGTACTGGCAGCAGCGGAAGCCGACGTCGGCGAGCGTCGCGTCGTCAGCCTCGGCGGGCACGCGCTGCCGCGTCTCGTCGCTCTGCCACTTGCACTGCAGATCGGTGGTGGCGAGATTCGCGTAGGAGCTGTCGAAGGCGCCCCCGCGCACCACGCACGAATCCGTAGAGCCGGTCGTCGCCGCGCAGGCGTTCTCCCACTCGGCCACGTTCCCGCTCATCTGGAACAGACCGAAGATTCCGCCCTGGCAGCCGGCGTCGGTGATGTTGTTGCCGGAGTCGTAGTCGGGCCACGGCGCCGCCGCGCTCGTCGGTGTCACGAGCGTGCTGGCCGAACCGTCGTTGCAGGTCCCGGGGCTGAAGGTGGACACGTCGTACGGCCAGACGTTCTCCCCCTGCGCGGAGCAGGCGTTGTACCAGGCGTCGAGCGGCACGGCAGACGCGTCGACCGTCGCGGTGCCGCTGTTGGCGCGATCGAGGACGGTGGCATCGAGCCCGTCCGGGAGCTTGCCGCCGCCGATGTTGCCGCACAGCTCCTTGCCCGCATGCGCGCAAAAGGCGTACGCGTCGCACCAGTCGACGTAGCGGACGGGGTACCCGACCGCGACGTTCGTCGGGACGGCAGCCGGCGGCCAGTCACCGCGCGGCGTGTACGTCGAGTTGCCCGAGCAGCCGGAGACCTGGTTCTCGATCGGATAGTTGGCGGTGAGGAAGGCGTTGTACTGCCCCTTCGTCACCTCGGTGACGTCGATGCAGTAGGCGCCGCCGAGCAGCTCGGCCTGCGGCACGATGACCATCTGCGCCGGGCACGCGCAGGCTCCGTTACTGCAGGCCCCGCTCGAGCAATCGGTGCTCGCGACGCACTTGCGCCCGACCGTGCACGCGGGGCACGACCCGCCGCAGTCGGTGTCGGTCTCCGTCCCGTTGAGGAACTTGTCGTTGCAGGTCGGCGTGTCGCACGTCTTGTTGTCGCACCCGCCGCCGATGCAGTCGGTCTTGTTGACGCACGCCTTGCCGTCGATGCACTGCGGGCAGACCGTCCCGCCGCAGTCCACGTCGGTCTCGAGGTTGTCCTTGATGCCGTCGGAGCATCCGATCCCCGAGTCGCCGAGCGCCTGGGAGTCGGCCGCCGCGTCCGTCGCCGTCGCGTCGACGCTGGCGTCCTTCGAGGTCGAGGTGACGCCGTTGCCGTTGCCGTTGACGTTGTCCACCAGCCCCGGCGAGTCGTCGCTGTTGCCGCAGGCCGCAGACACGGCAGCGAGGGTGGCGAAGACAACACAGGCCGTGACGACACGCGACGCGCGAAAGGGGCGAGAAGAAGAAGACAGGTTCGGCATGAGAAGCAGAATAGCAGCGCGGCGGCGGAGGTAGTCAGTTTTCGCCGCTACTCACGTCGGCCCACGTCGGCTCCAGCCGCCGGGCCCTCACGGAGGCGGCGGCACGAGGCTCGGCGTGCTCGCGCCGCCGACCACGCCGGCGCTCAGCGCACCCAGGAGCGCATCTCGCACCTCCCGGCTCCGCTCCCCGCCCGCGATCTTCGAGCCATCCAGCTCAGCGACGTAGAAGACGTCGGCCACCCGCGCCCCCTCGGTGTTGATCTTGCTGGTGGCGATGGTCAGGCCCAGCGTCCGAAAGGCGCGCGCCAGCGTGTAGAGAAGCCCCGGTCGATCCTTGGCGAAGACCTCGACGACGGTGTGGCGGTCGCTCGCGCGGTTGTCGAGCACCACCTCCGGATCGACCGCCGGGCTGGGACGTTCGCGCCAGCGGGAGCCTCCGGAGGCGCGCTCGGCGAGGAGCGCGTCGGGCTCGACCTCCCCGCGGCAGACGGCGTCGAGATCACGCAGGAGCCGCGGCATGGCTCGCTCGACGGCGGGTGCGCCGTCGGAACGATCGCGCACCCAGAAGAGATCCACCGCCTCGGCGAGCGCCGGCTCCGCGGCGGCGTCGACACCGACACCCGGCAAGCGCGAATAGACGTGCGCCGCGAGCACCTCGAGGCGACCGGCGGTGATGGCCGCGGCGATGCGCGCGAGCAGGCCGGGGCGATCGACCGCCACCACGCACAGCTCGGCGAACTCCTGGCGGAACGAGGGGACGAGCTCGGCGTGGACCACGCGCCCCCCCCGGGCCGCTGCCACCGCCGCGTGAGCCACGATCGACTCGGGCGAGTGCGACAGCGCGTAGCGCTCCGGCATCGAGCGAAGAAAGTCGCGCGCCTCGGGCGACAGCTCCGACTCCGCCGATTCGTCCAGCGCCCGACCGCGCCCCGGCCGCGCATCGCTCGGCAGCTGCGACAGGTGCTCGTCGGTGGCGAAGTACAGCTCGTCGAGCATCCGCGCCTTCCAGCTGTTCATGGCGGTCGGCGACGTGGTGGTGATGTCGACGATGGTGAGCAGGTAGAGATCGCGCAGCGCCTCGCGGTTGCCGACCACGCGGGAGAACTCCTCCACCGTCGCCGGATCGTCGAGGTCGCGGCGCGTGGCCGTGTGGTACATCGTCAGGTGCTGCGAGACGAGCAGCCGCGCGTGCGCCACCTCCGCCGGGGTGAAGCCGAGGCGCGGCAGGAGCCGGTCGCAGATCGTAGCTCCGCTCTGCGAGTGGTTCTTCCGCGAGCCGCTGGCATCCGGGTATCCCTTGCCGACGTCGTGCAGCAAGGTCGCGAGGAAGAGCGGCCGCGGTCGGGCGATTTCCGCCGCCAGGCGCGTCGCCAGCGGATACTCCTGCGCCAGCTCGCCGCGCGCGAGGCTCCGCAGAGCGTCCACCGCCGCCACGCTGTGAACGTCCACGGTGTACACGTGATAAATATCGTGGTGCACGCGGCCGGTGACGGGCTGGAACTCGGGCACCATCCCGAGCAGCAAGCCCACGTCGTGCAGCTCGCCAGCGATCGATCCGCGCCGCGTCGGCGCGTCGGGCACGCTGCAGATCAGCTCGACGAAGCTCGCCGCCGCCTCCTTGCTCTCGCGCAGCCGGGCACAGAACGAAGGATCTGCCGCCGCCCGCGCCACCTCGTCGCGCGCAAATGGCAGCACCTGCGCGTTCTCCCGTAGCGCCGCCTTGTACATGCGGAAGGCGAGCGCCGGATCGGCGGCCAGCTCGGCGATCGAGACGCTCACCTGGCCGTCGAAGAGGCGCACGCCCCCGCCGAGATCGACCTCCAGCGGCCGTCCGCGCCGTCGCGCAGGCATGGCGCGGTTCATCAGCCGCTCGCGCGCGCGCGTCACGGCGCGGGCCTTCAGGTAGTAGTCCTGCATGAAGCGCTCGGCCGCCGTGGCGCGCTCCTCGCTCGCCCTGGCCGATTCTCGTGAGGCCGTGCCGGGTGCTATTCCAGCACCCGGCTTGCCGTAGCCCAGCTCGAGAGCGATGGTCTCCTGCGCCTCGAACGAGAGGCGATCGCTCCGCCGTCCGGCGTGCGCGTGCAGCCGGTTGCGCACCTTCCAGAGGAGCTCCTCGGCCGCCTCGATCTCGAGCGCCTCGCGCGTGACCAGCACGCCGAGCTGCACCAGCTCCTGCCACGCGCCCCGTGCCGGGCCGCCGTTCTTCACCTTGAAGCGCGAGCGGACGATCCAGTGAGCGGCGTCGAGATCGCGCTGCCCGCCGGCGCCCGACTTCACGTCCGGCTCGAGGAGATAGACCGAGCCGCCGAAGCGAGCGTGCCGCGCCGTGCGCTCCTCCTCCAGCCGCTCGAAGAAGGCGGGCAAGGCGGCCTCGGTGAACAGGCCGCGCCAAGCGCGCTCGAGCAGCGCCTCCAGACGCGGCGCCGCCCCGGCGACGAAGCGCAGATCGAGCAGCGCCGTGGCCGTCGGCAGGTCGGCGTGGGCGATGTCGATGGCCTCGTCCTCGCCGAGCACCTGGTGCCCGACCGATAGCCCCGCGTCCCACAGGGGATAGAGCG
>JAMFST010000039.1 GCA_026225435.1 Labilithrix luteola | reverse complement strand
GATGCTCTCCACGTAGGCGCGCCAGGGGACGCCGGCGTTCTCGAGCAGCGTCGTCAGGTGCGAGGTGGTCGTCTGCAGGTTGACGACCGGATCGCTGTCCGAGGTGATGCCCAGGTTGTCGCCCGACTCGAGCCAGAGGTAGTTCGGCTCGCTCGGGTGCACCGCGCTCGGGTTGTCGTAGTAGCCCTCGGCGTGCGCCCCCTCGGAGAGCAGCGAGTTGATGTACGGGGCGGACTTGCTCCCCTTGATGCTCGACCAGTTCTGGTTCTCCATCAGGATGACGAAGACGGTCTTGATGGCGTGCTCGCCGGAGCCGCCGTCGTCCCCCTCGCTCGCGTCGGGAGCTCCGGAGTCGTGGCCCGCGTCCTTCTTCCCCGCGTCGCTCTTGCCGGAGTCCGCCTTGGCGTCGGCGCCGGCGTCCTTCTTCTTCGCGTCGGTGCTCTCGGCGGAGCCCTCGTCGCTGGCCGAGTCGCCGCTCCCGCCGCAGCCGATGGCGAGCACGGGGAGGAGAGCGAGCGCCGAGGCGGTCACGGCGAAGGTGGCGAAGGCGAGCTGCGAGGGGCGTCGACGCATGCGCACCGCTCTAGCTGCGCGTGGCCCCCCGCGCCGTCGCCAATCGACCGGATCGCTCGTCGATTCCGCCGCCCGTTCAACGGATCCAGCACCGGTCCGCCCGGTGTCCCACTTCGGTCCAGCGGAGGCGGACCGTTGTCCTACATCGTGGCAAAGGCGCTAGGGCTTGCGCTAGGGCAGGGTGGCGAAGGTGAAGTCGTCGAAGCGGACGGCGACCGCCGCCGACGGGCCTGCGAGCGAGACGAGACCGAGCTGCAGCTCGGGGAGCGACGGCTGCGCGGTCGGCGCCATCGCCACCGCGGCGAGCGCCGTCTGCCCGTCGACGCTCATCGACACGGTCCCTCCGGCCGGTCCGCCATCGACCACGTCGGCGTTCGCGAAGACGACGTCGAGCTGCACGCGCGACCACGCGCCGGTGGCGAGCTGCGGCCAGGCGAACGGGTGCTGCTCGAGGAACGCGCCCCCGTCGCCGTCCACGAGGACGCCGCCCGCGCCGTGGACCTCGAGGCTGAGCACCTCGGCGAGGCTGCCGTCGGTGGCGAGGAGATCGAGGACGAAGACGGTCGCCAGCGCGCCGCCGGGATCGAGCGCGTCGGCGGCGAAGTCGAAGGCCACGTGCACCTGCGGCGGTGTGTCGACGACCTGCTTGGCGAGCGACGCCGTGGTCACCGCATCGACGGCGAGAGCGGGAGAGGTCGCGAGCAACGCGTAGGGCGCGGAGGTGGCGCGCGCCGTGTCGAGGGTGAGCGCGCCGTGCTGCACCGTCATCGTGTCCCAGTCGTGGGTGAGCGGATCCTCGTCGAAGTCGTCGCAGAAGAAGTGCGGACCGGTCGACGCGCAGTAGCCGGCGCTCGCTTCCGCCTCGGCTGCCTCGGCTGCATCGGCGGCCTCGGCGGAGGTCGCGTCGGCGGAGTCTCCGGCATCGTCGGCAGCGGACGGCGGGCTGCCCCCACCGGACGACGTGCTGCAGGCGCCGAGGGCGAGGGCCACGGGGAGCCACCAGGCCAGAGTCGCTCTTGCGATCATCGCGCCGCCTTAGCAGCGCACCTCGTCGGATCCACGACGCGCCGCCCTCGCGAACGAAGGCGGCGCGCGTCTTGTGGGACGTCGATCCGTCCGTGCTGCACGAGTCAGCTCAGCCGGGAACGACTCAGCCAGGAACGACCTTGGCCTGCAGCATCGAGCGGAACGCCGAGCGGTACGCCCAGGCCAGGTAGATCTCGAGCGCCAGGCAGACGATGGGGACCGCGATGCCGCCCGGGGCGAGGACGGCGTGGAAGAAGAAGATGTTGACGATGATCGGCGCCAGGAGCGCCAGCGCGAGCGGGACGAAGAATCCCCCGAGCAGGAGCGCGCCGGAGACGACCTCGATGACCTTGAGCAGCTGGAAGATGTACCCGGTGGCGAACATCGCGCCGGCGAACGCGCCTGCGGCCGGGGGCATCGGCGGCTGCGGGATGAAGTGGAGGAAGAAGTTCAGCCCGAAGACGAAGAAGATGAGTCCGAGGACGATGCGGGCGGCGAAGGGGCCGTAGGGTTTCATGGGTCGAATCTCCGTTTCGGGAAGTCAGATGCTCGGCAGCCCGGCCGACGTGGTGCTCCGGTGAGCAACTCTGTATTGCGCCGGTAGCCGGGGTGGGGATGGTACGCGTCCGGTCCGGTGCTGTTGTAAGCTGCGCGCCCTCCGATGGCGATGTCCGCGATCTCCAAGCTCGTCGTGCCCGTTTCGTCCTCCGCTCCCCTGGCCGTCGCCCCGTCCGACGTGGTGGAGCCGCTCGCCCGCGAGGGCTTCGTCTTCGTCCGCGGGGCGCGCATGCGCCCGTTGCTCGAGGCCGCCGGCGCGCGCGACTGGGAGAGCTTCGCCGACTCGTGGAACGACCTCGGCGTCGACATGTACATGGCCGACGGCGGGCGCTACCGGCGGCGGCGCTTCTCCACGTTCGCGGCGAGTGACAGCGTCGAAGGCGGAGCGCCGGGCGAGCGCCGCATCACCAAGAAGCCGCACCAGCCGCACTACCAGAGCCGCGACTACAACCTGCTCAACGGCGGCATCGCGCGCTGGTTCCTGCCGATCGACGACGCGGTCACCGAGCATCCGGTGCTGCGCGCGGTGCTCGAGACGACGCATCGCTGGTTCGACGAGCTGACGCCGCCGGAGGCGCGGCCGCGCGTGTGGCACGTCGAGGTGCACCAGTTCCGCATCGAGACCGGCCCGGAGCAAGGGCAGGCGACGCCCGAGGGGATGCACCGCGACGGCGTCGACTGGGTACTGGTGATGCTGGTGCGTCGCGAGAACATCGCCAGCGGCGAGACGCGGCTCGAGGACACGGCGCACCGTCCGGTCGGCAGCTTCACCCTGACCGAGCCGATGGATTCGACGCTGGTGGACGACGACCGCGTGTTCCACGGCGTGACGCCGCTCGAGCAGCACGACCCGTCGCGTCCGGCGTACCGCGACGTGCTGGTGGTGACGTTTCGCCGCGAGTAGACGGTTGAGATACCGGCGCTCGAGGTGGCTTCGTCTCAGGCGTACATGTTTGTGTGAAAGTACATGGGCCGACTGGCTCGACGCGAGGCGCCGATCTACAAAAGTTCGTCGGAGGGAGGACGCCAGCGTTCGCACTGACCGATGGGTGCGGCAAGACGTTGGGCCAAAGCCACCGCAAGTACCGCGCGGCGAGCGTCTACTTCGAGCCGCCCTCCACGGCGCGCGGCAACCCGCTGCTCTTGAAGCGCTCGGGCGCGGACTGGCTGGCGGTCAAGCAGGAACCATGCAACACGAGGTGCTCGAGGCGGATCGCGGGGCGATCAACGTCGGCGTCGATTGCGTTCTGGAGATTCCGGTGACGTGCCTCGCTGACGCGGGGTCCCTTGATGAGCCGATTGACTACGCGATGGCCGTGACTCTTGAAGTGGCGCCCGGTGTGAACACACGAATCTATGACGAAATCCGCGAGCGCATTCAGCCGCGCGTTCCCGTTCGGCCGGGAGTGCGCTGACTGCGCCTCGTGATAGCGAGCGCGACCCCGTAAAACGCGCCGACAGCCAGCCGGGTCGCGTGGCGCAACCTCCCGCCTCGAAGCCCGGCCTTCACCCCCCGCTGCGCCAATGACGATACGCCTCGAGCCACTCCGCACCTTCAGGACTGGGCGAAGGCAGCGGCACATCGACGAGCCCGATGGCCTGCTGCTGGCCGCCTCGCGCGCATACCGCAACGATCGAGTTGTCGTCGCGGAGCTCGAGCCGTTTCACGGTCACGGTGACACCGAGGACCTCCGTCTCGAACGGTGTCTCGAGGTTGTCGCCGATGACGGTGAACCAGCCGGTCGCCTGCTCGCCCTCGTCGTAGGCGTCAACCGTCGCCTCCTCGATCATCTCGGCGAGCCTGGCCGCGCTGAGGCCTCCGCGTGTTCGGGCTCCGGTCTTCGGCTTGCGCTTGGTCGACTTCATCACGGCACCCACTCGGCGAGCTCGTCGCTCCGATCGGTCGCCGAATCGTG
>JAMFST010000430.1 GCA_026225435.1 Labilithrix luteola | reverse complement strand
TCGCGCCCGTCGCGCCGAGATACGTGTCGACGAACACCTTCGCCAACGAGCACGTCTCGCAGGCGGAGCACGACGACGTGACGCTGGCCAACCGCAGCGCCACAGCCGCCGGCATCGCCTCGTCGCGCTACGACCGACCGAGCCGTCCGGACCTGAGCTTCTCCACGCACAACGAGGAGAAGACGACCATCGGCGCGCCGCTGTCCGACGACGGGCCGAACGGGCCGGACATCACCATCACCTCCCAGATCAACGCGGCGATGGCTGCCTCAACCCCGTCGCTGCGCGATCCGCGCGGTCACCTCGGCGCGGTGACCGCCGCCGTCCCCGCCGCCAGCCAGACCGGCACCTCCGCCGGCGAGCTCCCCGCCGAGCTGCCGACGATCATGTTCGCTCCCACGTCGTCCGAGTCGCGGCTCGAGGCCACCCGGGTCGAGGTCGACCCCTACGAGAACGACGACGACGGCGACACCGGCGAGGTCCAGAGCCACGAGTTCCTCGACACCACCATCTCCCGCCCGCGCGAGGAGGACTCCCCTCGCCTCACCGAGCGCAACCCGATCACCGACGCCGTCCGCGGCATCTACGAGGAAGAGATCGTGGTGGACGACGACATGGGCGAGATGATTGAGCTGGGCGACGGAGACGACGCCGACGATCTGCCCGGCACGCAGTACCCGCCGAAGACGGCGCGTCAATCCTAGCGAGCGCCGCCCGCGCCGACGCGAAGGGTGCCGGCTCCGAGCTCCGCTTGCAGGCCGAGCGGGAATGGGTGGTTGATGGATCCGTGGCCGAAGGGCGCGTCCTGCCAGACGGGGATGCCGAGGGCGCCGGTCTCCGCGGCGAGCACGTCGGCGGCGGTGACCCCGTCGGCGCCCGGTCCGCAGTCGCGGAACTCGCCGAGGACGATGGCCGCGGCGGGCGCGAGGTGCCCGCCGAGGCGAAGGCCGACGAGCATGCGGTCGAGCCGGTAGGGGCGCTCGCCCACGTCCTCGAGGAGCACGATCGCCCCCGGCGGGACGTGCAGCCGACCGGCTGCGGCCAGCGCGTGCAGCAGCGCGACGTTCCCGCCGAAGAGCGGCCCCCGTACCGTCGCCTGCTCGGTCCCGTGCACCCGCGAAAGACCGCTCCAGTGGAACGCGAGCGCAGGCGCGTCCGCCTCGAGGAGGTCGAGCACCGCGCGGCGCTCCTTCGCCGAGGTGCGACCGAGCCCCGTGAGGTTGTGCGCGTGCAGCGAGGCGACGCCGGCGTCGGCCGCGGCGACGTGCAGCGCCGTCACGTCGGAGAAGCCGCAGATCCACTTGGGCGACCGAATGAAGCCGTCCCAGGAGAGCCGCTCGAGCAACCGCAGGATCCCGTACCCGCCGCGGGCGCAGAAGATCGCGCGGACGCCGGCGTCGTCGAGCGCGCGCTGCAGATCGTGGGCGCGCTGCTCGTCACTGCCGGCCAGGTAGCCGTTCCGGGCGTGCACGTGCTCGCCCAGCTCCACGCGATAGCGCTCGCCCAGCCAGGCGACGCCCGCCTCCAGATCGGCCGGCGGAAAGGGGCTGGCCGGCGCCAGCACGGCCACGCGACAGCCAGGGGCAAGCGCGACGGGAGCGACGGTGGCGACGGACGGCCCCGCCGGTGAAGCCGATCTGCGGGATTCGAGCACGATAGTGCCATCTTGCCACGCTGCCACGTCAGCCGTGCCCCCACTTGTCCCACGATCCGTCTCGATGGCGTTTGCACACCGCCGCTCGTTCGCACCTGGGCGCGCATCGAGTTATCATCGTGTGTCACATGACCGCGCGAGACCTCGGAGCTGCCAGCGGACGCGGACGGTCCGTGCTCGTCGTCGATGACGATGAGGCGATCCGCGAGACCCTCCGTGATGTCCTTTCCGAAGAGGGCTACCGGGTGGAAGTCGCCGAGAACGGCGCGCGCGCTCTCGAGCGCATGCGCGGCAAGGATCGCCCCGGCCTCGTCCTCCTCGACCTGATGATGCCGGTCATGAGCGGATGGGAGGTCCTCGACATCCTCCGCGGCGACGACATCCTCAACGCCATCCCCGTCGTCGTCGTCTCCGCCATGACCGCCCCCGGCGCCAAGGCGTGCGTGGCGAAGCCGGTGGATCTCAGCTCGCTCCTCGAGCTGGTCGATTCTTACTGCGTCTGAATCACGGAGCTATCCGTTCCTAGGCTAGATTCGTGAGCAGTCTGCGCGCGACCGCCGTGAGGCGGAGCGCCTCCTCCTGCGACCACGCCCTCAGGTGATCATCGGGCGAAAAAAAAGGCCCTGTCCCGCAAGGGACAGAGCCTTTCTATTGTCGCTAACAGCGGGGCGGACGGGACTCGAACCCGCGGCCTCCGGCGTGACAGGCCGGCGTTATAACCGACTTAACTACCGCCCCAAAGAAGCTCCGCGACAGAGCCTTATTGGGTACTTCCGAGTACTTCGTGAAGGCACCAACTACCAACAACGATTCCGAAAAACAACTACTTCGAAGACTTTGAAAACTTCAATTCGCCGTCTGTCGACTGGGCCATGTTTCCTGGGTAGGCGGGACAGGGCTTGAACCTGCGACATCCGGCGTGTAAAGCCAGCGCTCTGCCACTGAGCTACCCGCCCAGCGCGGCGCACAATACTCGCCTGAAAAGTCAGGTCAAGACGATTCGCTGCGGCGCGTGATTCATCGCCGCAGCGGTGACGTCAGGCATGTCCCGTATGGCCGGGAGAGTGCTCGCCAGCAGGTTCCGGCGAGAGCGCCGTCGGCGGCACGCCGGGGCCGACCACCAGCTCGCCGTCGATGTACTGCATGGTGTCGCGCGCCGGGCCGAACATGGCCGACGCATCGTCGAGGCGGAGCGCCTCGCGCAACACCTCGTCCATGTGCTCGACGAGCACGATGCGCATCGCCTTGAGCACGCGCCGCGGGACCTCGCGCAGGTCCTTGCGGTTCTCGCGCGGCACGACCGCCGTGGTGATGCCGCTGCGGTGCGCCGCCAGCAGCTTCTCCTTGAGGCCGCCAATGGGCATCACCCGCCCGCGCAGGGTCAGCTCACCGGTCATCGCCAGATCGCGCCGCACCGGCACGCGGATGAGCGCGCTCGCCAGCGACGTCGCCATGGTCACGCCCGCGCTCGGCCCGTCCTTGCGGATGAATTCGGGGAAGTGAACGTGGACGTCGACCTTCTGGTAGAAATCCGGCTCGAGGCCGAGCACCGCGGCGCGCGAGCGCACGTAGCTCATGGCCGCCTGGGCGCTCTCCTCCATGCCCTTCTCGAGGAGGCCGGTGATCACCAGCTTCCCCTTCCCTGCGAGGACCGAGACCTCGCACGCGAGCAGCTCGCCGCCCCCGTTGCTGGTCACCGACAGCCCGTTGGTGAGCCCGATCTCGTCGTGCTCCTCCTTCTTGCCGAGCCGGTACTTGGGGATGCCGAGGTACTTGGGGACGTTCTTCGCTACCACCTCGATCGGCTGGATGGTGCTCTTTTCCGCCTTCTCGCGGGCCGCCTCGAGAGCGCTCGCCGCCTCGCTGGCCGCGATCGCCGCCGGGTCTGCCTCCCCCTTGCTCTCGCCGTTGACGCCACCGGAGCTGGCGTTCGCGCCGCTGCTGCTCGTGCTGGTGCTGGCGGGCAGCTCGCTCACCACTTGCCGCGCCACCTTGCGGCAG
>JAMFST010000429.1 GCA_026225435.1 Labilithrix luteola | reverse complement strand
TGCCAAGGCGTACCTCGGGCAGCGCGAGTACACCAAGGCACGCGAGTGTGCCGGGCGCGCGGTCGACATCTTCCGCTCGCTGGGGAGCAAGGTGCAGCTCGGCGTCGGTCTGCGCGGCCTCGGCGAGGTGTCGTCGGCGGCGAGCGCGGGCGGCGAGGGGCTCAAGGTCGCCGTCGCGCAGCTCGGCGAGTCCGTCGCCGTCCTTACCGAAGTGAAGAATGAAGTGGAGCTGGCGCGCAGCCTCCGCGCGCTCGCCGCCGTGCTGCGCGGGGGGGCAAGCGAGCTCGGTCCCGATGCCGACCGCCAGGCGGGCGAGCACGAGGCGCGGGCGAACGCCATCGCCGAGCGGCTGAAGACCTCGGGGCTCGGTGGGACGTCGCCGCCGCCGCCGAGCAGCGCTCACGGTGCGAGCGGCGTCCTCGACCATCGCTGACGGCAACCGTCGACACACGCCCATCGACGTACATTGCGCACCTTGGCGGTCTTGATTTCCGCGTGCTTTCGCAGTGGCTAGCTTGCGTGGGTCAAGGCATGCTGCGTCCATGCGACTCACGCGTCTTCACTTCGCTCTTGGCATTGCGGTAACCACGGCGGGCGCCATCGCCGCATGTGGATCTTCGGACGACAACAACAGCGTCTTCACCCCGGACGGCGGGCCCGGCACGATCGACGGCAGCCTCAGCGACGACAGCGGAAGCTGCACCACCCCTCCGTGCGGAATCAGCCCGACCGACAGCGGACCGATCTCCCAGGATCAGATCGCCTCGCTGGCGTTCAATCCGACCTCCTGGACGGTGACCAGTGACGGCAAGACGCCGCAGTCGAAGAATTTCCCGCTCATCGCGGCCTTGAAGGACGGCGGCACGGCGCAGGTCCAGGCCGACTCGATCGCCTTCAACCGCCCCGACCTCGCGAACCTGACCGCGGGGAACCCGGCAGTGCTCACGGTATCCGGCTCCAACGCCGGCCCGGGCACGCTCCAGGGGGTGTACAGTGGCCTCACGGCGACGGCCACGGTCAACGTCTCGGTCGCGATCAGCACGACCGTGGGGACGCTTCCGAGCGGCGCTCAGGGCGCGCTCGACGGCGTGCTCCCCAGCGGCAGCACCAGCAGCGACGGTGGCATCGTCGATGCTGGCCCGTTCACGTACAGCGATGACGGCGGAAACGACGGGGGAGTCGGCACGCCCATCTACGCGACAACCGACACAGCGCTGAAGACGATCCTCTACCCGTACAACAACACCGTCTTCCCGCTCGGCATCGACTCGCCGCTGGTCATGTGGACGACGCCCGCCGCGACCGATGCGTACAAGGTGCACATCGCGGAGGAGGGCTTCACGTACGACTACTACACGACGGCGGCCGCCTCGAAGTCGACGGACACCGGCGCCGCGGCGACGGACATCCAGCTGCAGATCCCGCAGACCATCTGGGACGAGGTGACGGCGTCGAACCAGGGCGATCCGATGGTCGTCAGCATCGCGCGCTACGACGGCACCAAGGCGTACGTCTCCGTCGTGAACACCTGGCCGGTGGCGCACGACAGCCTCCGCGGCTCGATCTACTACTGGGCCATCAGCGGAAAGAACGACACGACCGGAAGCGGTACGGGGGCGCACCTGGCGCGTATCCACCCAGGCACGGGCGCCACGCCCGAGTACATCGCTGGCGGCACCTGCATCGGGTGCCACGCGGTCCGCTCCGACGGCACCACGCTGGTCGGTTCGGCCGAGGGCGGGGACACGTCGGGCACTACCGTCGCCGGTACCGGCGCGGACATCTCCAGCTACATCGATGGGGACACGCGCGCCTGGGCGACGTACACCAACACCTCGGCCGACGCCGGCGCGCTGCCGACGAAGGCGTACCAGTCGAACCAGTTCGGCGGGAATCTGGCGGTGAGCAACGACGGCAAGTACGTCGTGTTCGGCGCCCAGGAGCTCCACCTGGCGACGACCAAGGACGGCACGATCTCCACGACCTCGAACCTCGAGGCGCTCTCGTACACCAAGACCCCGGCCAACGGCTGGATGGACCCGGCCTTCTCGCCGGACGGCACGAAGCTGGCCGTCATCCAGGGCGGCACGGCCGCGGCCCAGTTCCCCGGCGCTCCCTGCACCACGACGTACAGCGGCCAGAACTGCCCGTTCTACATCAACGACTACTACGAGAACCTCACCGGCGGCGGTATCCAGATCGTCGACTTCGCCAACGGCGCGTTCGCCAACCAGCGCGCGGGCGTTGCTCAGGGCGCGGCCAACTCGCTGCCCGGCTCGGCCAGCAACACTAACAACTACTTTTCGTATCCGAGCTTCGCGCCGGACAGCACCACGCTGGCGTTCCAGGCGTCGGACGCGCCCGACGGCTGCCACTACTCGTACGCCGGCTCGAGCGACTTCGGAGGTGCGTCGGACTGCGGCCCGACCACTGAGGAGATCGGCGCCGTCTACATCACCAAAGACGGCAGCACCTCGGCCATCCGTCTGAGCAACCTCTCCGACCCGCCCCTCGCGGCCGACCGGAACCTCACCTTCGAGCCGACGTTCAACCCGAACGCCCGCGGCGGGTACTTCTGGGTGGTCGTCTCGAGCGCGCGCGCCTGGGGCAACAAGAAGTTCCCGCAGGGCGCCAACGGTGGTGGCACCAACATCAACAAGCGTCTGTGGGTCGCGGCCATCGACGAGACCACCGGCACGGTCGATCCGAGCCACCCGGCCTTCTTCCTCCAGAGCCAGGAGCTGGCGTTCGATAGCGATCCGACCGCGGCGAGCATCAACATGCGCGGCTTCTGGTCGCTCTCGTCGTGCACCGCGAGCGCTCCGAAC
>JAMFST010000428.1 GCA_026225435.1 Labilithrix luteola | reverse complement strand
GTCAGGCGTGAGGTTGGCGGAGTAGACGCCCGAGTCCTGCTCGATGTTTCCCGAGAGATCGGAGCCGTGGCAGCTCGTGCACGCGTAGGTCTGGACGAGCGCTTGCCCGGCCGCGAAGGCCGACTCGTCGGGGGTGCCCGTGGTCGCTCCCGAGTCGTCGTCGCCGCCGCTCGTCGGGCTCGTCGATCCCGGGGCGGCGCTCGGGGTGCTGGAGGCGTAGCAGGCAGCGACGGTCCCGACGAGGAGCGGGGCCACCAACGCGGTCAGGCGGGCAAACGTCATCGACGGTTGGTACCGGCTGCTCAGCTCGAGCAGGCTGGGATCTGCACGAAGACGCCGGAGCCGCCACGTGGTCAACCAGAAGCGCTGAATTACGCGCCGAACGCGCGCTCTTCGCCCCTCCAGCCGGTGGTGCGCAAGAACTGCTCCCAGCTCAGCGTGGCCGGGCAGGTCCTCCGGCTCCACTGGAGGTCCCGTTCTGGACGGAAGTAGCCGTGCTCCACGGTGTACTCGACCATCCCGATCGACTCGCGCACGAATCCCTCGTTCGCGGCGAGGTCGGGAAAGTGGCGCGCCAGCTCGTCACGCGTGAAGGCCGAGGCATAGGCCGACTTGATTCCCGTCACGCGCTCGAACGTCTCCACCATCTGCTGGGGGGAGAGAATGTCCCCCACCACGGGGAGGGACTGGCCGCGGTACGTCTCCGGGTGATCGAAGATCTCCCTCACCGCCGGGCCCGTCGCGGTGAGCGGATCGACGAAGGGGGCGCGGTAGTCCTGCGGGAGGTAGATGGGAAAGACGAGCGTGTCGCCCTGCCTCCGCGGCCGATAGTACTCGACCAGGTTGGTGTAGAAGTACGCCAGGTAGACGAACGAGCTGATGACGGGGAGTGTCCGGATGTACGCCTCGACGCGAGCCTTGTCGGTGAAGTGGGGGGCGAATTTTCTCCCCGCGGTGATCTCGTCCACGTTCTCCAAGGAGGTGAAGACGACGTGGCTCACGCCGGCCTCCACCGCGGCATCCGCCTGCTCCCGGCCGAGCGCCTCCTCGTGCGTCGCCGGCGGGGTGAGGGGCGGCGTCATGAGAAACGCCCCATGGGAACCGCGAAAGGCGACGGCGAGCTCCCTGGCGTGCCCCGGTTCGAGCGGTATCGCCACCACCTCGGCGCCTTGCCGCGCCAGGGCTCGCGCGGACGGTGAATCGAGCTTGCGGGTGAGAGCGCGGACGCGATAGCGCCGGCTCTCGAGCAGCGCCTGCACCACGCTGCGTCCTTGCTTGCTCGCGGCGCCCGCCACCGTGATGAGCGGCTTTTCGTTCGATGACATCGACAGTCTCCTTTCCTTCGCTGCCGGCATGAATAGGGCGGCGTAAGACGGACCGGTAGCCGGCCCCGGAGCACGACACTCGTGTATCCTTTGCATCAATGGATACCGAGGTGCTGCGCACCTTCGTCGAAGTGATGCGACGAGGGAGCTTCGCCGCCGTGGCGCGTGAACGAGACGTCGACCCGTCGTCGGTGTCACGCACCGTCGGCAACCTGGAACGCACGCTG
>JAMFST010000427.1 GCA_026225435.1 Labilithrix luteola | reverse complement strand
GCGCTCATCGTCACCGGCGCCCCGAGCGGCGCGGTCGTCAGCCGATCGGCCACCTCGTCGCCACCGCCACTGCGAACGAGTATCTCGGGCGCTGCGGCCCCCACGGCGTTGGCGAGCACGAAGAAGCTCGCGTCGACGGTGACGTACTGCCCGGGGACGCGATACGCGCCGAGCACCCGCGCGATCGCGTCCGCCGAGCCGCCGAAGCGCACCAGCGACGCTCGCCCGCCGGCATCGGCCCGCGCCGCGATGACAATCGACGCGTCGAGCGCGCCTTCAGAAGCTCGCGCGGACACCGAGACCGGCGAGCCCCGGAGCAAGCAGCGGCGCGAGATCGAAGCGGAACGCCGCGGCAGACCCGGGCGTGCCACTCGGCGGGATCGAGCCCTGTTGTGGAGATTCGACGAAGTGCCAGACGAGGCCGCCGACGAGCGCCGCGCCCCCGGCAGCGAGCAGGACGCCCCCCGCCGTCTCCTCGTGCGATCCGCGGTTCCCCTGGCTCGCCACGTCCGGCGCGCACCGGCTCTGCGTCGGGCAGGCGTTGCTCGCGGTCGACTCGTCGGAGTGCCCCAGCACGTAGACGACCACCCCGGCGATCACGCTGGCCGCACCGGCACCGGCGAGGACCCACGGAAGAGCGGTGTGAGAGCGAGGCTCGGCGGCCGGCGCGTTGCTGCTGGTGACGGGCCGCGCGCCGGTCGTGCTCGACGAGGTCGAGGCGCTCCCGTTCGCTGCAGCGGCCGACGCCGTCGCCGCATCCGCCGCGCTTCGCTTGGCCGCGAGCGCCGCATCCTCGGCATCCTCTCGCGCGATCTCCTCGCGGACCCGGGAGAGCCGCTCGCGCTGCGTCGCCGCCTCGGTCGCGTCGTTCGCGCGCTGCAGGTACGCCTCGAGCGCCCGCGCCGCCTCCCGCTTGCTGGCGCTCCGCCGCCCGCCGGGAACGAGCGGCGTCCCGGTGGTGCCGAGCAGCTCGTACGCGCGCGCGATGAGCAGGAGCAGCTCGGTCTTCCGGCAATCTCGCCGGTACGCGTCCTTCAGGTAGACCAGCGCGGTCGAGTAATCGCCCGAATCGAACGACGCCTTCCCCGCGACGAACGCGCCGTGCGCGGCGTTGGCGTTCGCCGGCGACACCTTCCCGCACTCCGGATAGGCCGCCGCCGCCGTGTCATCCGCCCTCGCGCTCGCCGCCACCGTCATCGCCGCCAGCAGTGACGACAGCGCGAGCCCGCGCACGATCCGCATTCCCTTCACCGCCTCGTCCGCCTTGTCTGCCTTGTCTCGAAGCTCACTCGGCAGACGAGATGGCGGCGTGGGGCATCGTCTCGCCCTTCGACGCGCGGTCCTTCATGTCGTACTTGCTGGGACACTTCGCCAGCACGCTCGTCGCCGTGAAGGTGTTGTCCGCCTGTAGCGAACCTTCGACCGTCACGCCCACGTCCATCCCGGGCACGTCGCGGAAGGTGTCCGGCACCACGCACTGCGCGTAGCGGACGGGCAGCTCGACGCCGTTCTTCATCAAGGTGAAGCGGTACTCGCAGGGCGAGTCGCGCTTCTCCATGGTGCCGTGCACCAGGTTGCCGTCCGCGCGCACCGCTCGCCCGGCGAATTTCGCCTTCTGCGCGAGCAGCTCGTCCACCGGCTTCGAGTAGATGGCGTTGTCCTTCATCCCCGTGAGGAAGAGGCCGGCGACACCGGCGCCAATCATGACGATGGGCAGCAGGATGTAGAGGAAGCGCTTGGAGGCCTTCGACTCGTCGTGATCCTGACCGCGCTGACGGCGCGTACGGACAGGAACGACATGGACGTCATCCGGCGACTCGCCGGGCAGCTCTTCCGAAGACTCGCTCATGAGATTGACCAGTGCTCACCGTAACCCGGCCGGTGCCCGCGTCAAACTGCTCCGTAGCGCGTGCTATTCTTCTCCTTGACCGATGACGGACGTTCTCAGCTCGCCGGTCTTGGTCCTCAACCGGCACTTCCAACCAGTTCAAGTGACGACCGCCAAGCGCGCTTTCGTACTTTTGTACGGCGGCGCAGCCCAGGCGTTGACCGAAGGCGGGGATGCCTTCGATTTCGACGCCTGGCGACAGCTCCCCGTTCGAGAAAGCGACGATGCTCTCCCCATCGTCAACGGCGCCCTGCGCGTCCCGCGCATCGTGCACCTCCACAAGTACGACCGCACGCCGCGCACCGCGGTGCGTCTCACCCGTCGCAACCTGATGTTCCGCGACGCGCACGAGTGCCAGTACTGCGGACGACGCCCCCCCGTGCGCGATCTGAACATCGATCACGTGCAGCCGCGATCGCGCGGCGGACCGGACACCTGGGAGAACCTGGTGACCGCCTGCCGCGTCTGCAACCTGCGCAAGGGGTGGAAGACGCCGGAGGAGGCCAACATGCACCTGGCCCGCAAACCCTTCCGTCCCAAGTGGACCATGGGCGCGCAGATCCTCCTGGTGCACCCGCGGAAGTTCCCCGAGTGGGAACCGTTCCTCAAGACCGGCTAGGAGCGCAGGCGACGGCGGTTCAAAGGCCGCCGTCGCTGACGTGGAGCACGCCGTTGTCGTCGCAGTAGCCGTACGACTTCCAGGTGCCGTCGTTTCCACAGACCCACACGTCCTCGCAGCCGCAGCAGGCGGCGCACGAGGCGGCGGTGGTCGCCGAGCAGTCGGGGAACTCGAGGTCCGGGCACCCCTGCTGCCCCGCGGGGGCGTCGATGAAGGCGGCGTCGGGCGGCGGGACGGGGTTGGAGATGGAGGCGTCGTTCGGCGGGCAGACCTCCTCGAGCACCCAGCTGCCGTTCGACTGGCAGGAGTAGGTGGCCGCGCAGTTCGGATCGCTGCAGGCGATGCCGTTCGACAGCGGGCAGCCGCCGTCGGGGATGTTCACGCAGGCGTTCTGCGCCCCCAGCCCGTCGTCGCAGCCGGACACGGCGACGGGGACGGCGACCGCCGCGACCAGCACCGCGACGACACCGGTGACGCCGATTGCGCGGACCGCACGCGAGAACGAAGGGAAAGCCACGCAGGCCGCTTACGTCGTGGCGCCGTCAGCGTCGAGGCCGGCGTTCTTACTTTGCACGGCTTGACGGGGAAATGTCCTACCTTCGCTGGTCATGCGCGCGCCGATCGTCTCCATCTCCGCCTCCGCTCTCGTCATCCTCTCCGCTCTCGTCGCCTGCGGCGGAGGCAACGCGAGCGGCCCCTCCGTCGGCGTCAACGGCTCCGGCCAGGCCCCGCCTGCCGAGCTCGGGGACGCGGGCGCCGTGGCCTCGCTCGACATCGACGCCGGTGCACCCAGCACCGTCGCGCCGCTCCCCGGCGCTGCCACCGGCGGCGAGAAGCTGCCCAACGTCGGCGCCACCCGCGGCCCCGAGCCCGGTCGCAGCAAGGAGGACATCCTCGCGCTGGTGAAGACGCGCAAGACGCAGGCGCGCGCTTGCTACGACGCGGCGCTCAAGACCCACCCCGGCATCGAGGGGCAGATCGTCATCAGGTGGACGATCGACCCCAAGGGGAACGTCACCGAGGTCGCTCTCGACAACAACAGCTCGGCGATCGTCGAGCCGGCGGTGAGCAGCTGCCTCATCGGGATCGTCATGAGCTTCCACTTCCCGGAGAGCGTCCGCGGCCTCGAGACCCACGCGAGCTACCCCTGGACCTTTCACCCGCGCGGCACGCCGGCGGAGTCGCCGTCCCCGTGAGCGCGCCCTCCTGCGCAGCCCGCTTTACGACCACCGACCTTCCATGGGACAACTCGAGCGATGTCGACGGCAGATGACGTCGTCCCGGCGCTGACGGCGCTCGGCTTCTCGCTCAACGAGTCGCGCGCGTACACGGCGCTGCTGCAGGAAAATCCGGCCACCGGCTACGAGGTCGGGGTCCGCGCGCAGATCCCGCGCTCGGCCGTCTACGGCGTGCTCCGCCGGCTGGTGAAGGTGGGCGCCGCCCGCTCCATCGCCGGCACCCCGGAGCGCTTCGCCCCGTCGCCGGCCGAGGAGCTGCTCGCGCTCCTGCGCAAGCGCTTCGACACCCAGGCGACCCAGCTCGAAGGGGCGCTGCAGACGCTCGACGCTCGCCCCGCCGCGCCGGACGCCTTCAGCGTCCACGGCTACCCGCGCGTGCTCGAGGAGGCCGAGCGCCTGATCCGCTCGGCCACCGAGCAGCTGGTCGTCAGCGGCTGGCCGCGCGAGATCGAGGTGCTCTCGGCCGAGCTGCGCCGCGCGGTGAAGCGCAAGGTGTACCTGGTCGTCTTCTCGCACGCCGAGCTGCCGTCGCTCCCCGGCGCCGAGGTCTTCACCTACGGCCTCGCCGAGTCCGCGCTCGAAGCGTTCTGGAAGCACCGCCTGGTGGTCATCGCCGATGACCAGCGCACCCTCATCGGCGCCGCCGAGCAGGGGCGCGACGACAACGCCGTCGTCAGCGAGACCAAGGCCATCGCCGAGATCGCCACCAGCCAGGTGGCGCTCGACATCACCCTCCTATCGCAGCGCGACCCCGAGTCGAGCCGCGACGTCCAGGCGGTGATGGCGCGCATGCTCGGTGACCGCGTCGGGCGCCTCGACTCGCTGCTGTCGTCCCAGCCACCGCCGCCGCCATGACCGATTCGCGCGGCCCGGTCTCGGAGAGAAGCTCCTCGCGCCCGATTCGCTCGGTCTTCCCCGATCGCGACCCGTACGCGGAGCTGCTCCGCGGCACCCGCAGCCTCCCGCGCGAGCAGGCCGCGGTGCGCGAAGGCTGGCTCGCCTCGCTCCCCGTCGAAGGGAAGGAGGCGATCCTCTTCGAGCTCGAGGTGCTCCTCAAGGGGCTGGTCTGCTTCGCCAACCCGCGCAACCACCCGCACGTGGAGAGCGCGGCGCGTCCGCCCATCGTGGCGCAGGATTTCCGCGAGCCGCTCGCCTTCGCGCGCGACGGCGTCGG
>JAMFST010000426.1 GCA_026225435.1 Labilithrix luteola | reverse complement strand
GGCGAGCCCGGCGAAGGCGGAGTGGCGGAAGGTCAGCCCCTTGTCGACCGAGATGCACACCCCCGGGGCGTCGTCGCCGCCCTGGTTGACGGCGCCCGCTTGCGTGACGATGAGCGAGGCGTCCGTCGCGATGTACACCGACTGGGCGAGATCCGGCGAGACGCTGACGCTCGGATCGGTGTCACACAGGGTCGGGTCCGCGGTGTGCTCGTCGCCGATGTTCTCGGGGATCGGGGGGATCGCCTGGGGGGAGTAGATATCCGTCCAGGTGCTCGTCGCCGACGGCGTGCCGGTCGTGTTCCAGATGCGCCCGTTGCTCATCAGGAGCCAGCTCGCCGTCGCGCCGCTTCCGCTGGCCGCGTGGGCGTACTGCGCGTTGAGCCCGAAGTGGCTGTTGGTAGACTCGGTGTCGACGCCCGTCCAGCTGGCGGCCTTGGTGATGTCACCGGCAGCGCTCGCGCTGATGAAGGCGTTCTCGGCACCTACGACGTTGACGATCACGTTGCCGCCGACAGCCGAGAACCCGAGAAACCCCAGCGTACCGAGCGTGTTGAAGTTGGCAGCGTAAGTGTCGTCCCCGGTAACCACCGTCCCGGTGATGGTGTTCCCATCGGTGGCGTAGACGTGACCGACGCCGCCGAACGCCTGGGTGGAGACGACGCACTTGCCGACCGCCGTGCAGTACGTGCCGGTGACCCGGTCGGGCGAGTCCTGGTCGTCGGGATCAGGGAGCATGATGGCGCGGAAGCCGGTGACCGTGCCACCCGAGTCGCCCGTCGCGCCGCTGTCGTTGCCGCCGCCGCCGCTGCCCGAGTCCGTCGTCCCCGTGCTCCCGCTGTCGTTTCCGCCCGCGCTCGCGTCCGGCGTGCTGCCTCCCCCTCCGCCGTCGGTTCCGGTCTCCGTGTCGTCGGAGTTACCGCAGGCGACCATGGTGGTGGTGGCGGCCACGAGGGCAGCGGAAGCGATGGCGGTGGCGAAGAGGATCGAGGAAGATTTCGAGCGGAGAGTTTCGGTCATGGGACGGGCTCGTTCGCAACTCCCGCGCCGACCTCGAGCGAGACGAAACGCCCCGAAATGTGCGAGTTTTGCTCGTCACCGGCAGGGCGCGCCCATCGCAACGGGCGGGCGCGCACGCCCACGCGGGCTCGCGGCTACGTCTCGTCGTCCTGGATGTCGTGCTTCTGCAGGAGCCGCTTCAGCACGTAGCGGTTGGCCAGACCGAGCTCGCGCCACACCCGCTCGCGGACGCCGTCGTGACGCGCCAGCGCTTCGACGAGCGCCTCGCGGGTGAGCTCCTCGCGAGCACGCGGCGGCGCGCTGGTCCCGCTGCTCGGCAGCACGAGACCGAGCAGGCTGCGAGCACCGGCGGTCAGCTCCACGACGCCGGCGTCACCCGTGCTCTCCAGCCGCGCGCGGAAGAGGACATTGGCGAGCTCGCGTACATGCGTGGTGTACAGGTGCTGCACCAGCGCCACGGCGAGCTCCTTCGACAGCGTCGGGTCCGGCGCGCTCATCGCCTTGGCGCCGGGCGCCGCATCCCCGGCGGCGATCTCCCGCAGCAGGTGACGGGCCAGCAGCGGCACGTCCTCGCGCCGCTCGTGCAGCCCGGCCGCGGACACGCGGATGGCGAAGCGCGCGACCAGATCGGCGCGCAGCTGCCCGGGCGGACGGTTGGTGGCCGCGACCAGGCGCACGTCGGCGGTGCGGCGCCGCGGATCGCCCAGCCGCTGGTACTCGCCGTTGTCCAGCAGGCGGAGGAAGTGCGTCTGCAGCTCGGCGGAGATCTCGCCGATCTCGTCGAGGTAGAGCGTCGAGCCGTCGGCCTCGCCGACCAGGCCGTGGCGCTCGGCCATGCCGGCGTTGGGGTAGTTGGCCGAGCTGCCGAACAGCTCCGCGTCGATGATCCCCGCCGGCACGGTGGCGGCGTTGCGCGCGACGATCTTCCGCCCGGCGCGCGTGCTGAGCGCGTGGATCGCCTGGGCCACCAGCTCCTTGCCGACGCCGCTCTCGCCGAGGACGAGCACGTGCTCCCCGCGCCGACCGACGAGACCGAGCTCGTCGCGCAGGCGCCAGGCCTCCGTGGACTCCCCCACGTACCCGAACGCGTCCGCCTCTCCGAACGGCGGCGACAGCCTCGGATCGCGGGTGCGCAGCGCGGGCAGCACCGCCGGCCGGCGCACGCAGAGGAAGACCAGCTGATCACCGATCTCCACCAGATCGCCCGGCCGCACGCGCGCGGCGCTGACCGCGCGCATCGAGGGCCCGCCCACCAGGAGCGCCCGCTTCCCCGCGTTCTCGACCTCGAGCCCCCCCTCCGCGTGCCGTCGCAGCACCAGCTGCACGCGCGACAGGTGCGCCGTCTCGAGCGGCGCCGTCTCGATCGTTGCGCCCGGTCGCTGTCGCACCAGCCGCACCCGCTCACGCCGCCCGTCGGCTTGATGTCCGCGCCCGAAGACGAAGGCGCGCCGCTCCCCCTCCGCGGGCAGGAGCAGCACCTCGCCTACCCGCTCCTCCTCGCGACTCCAGACGACCACCAGCGCATCGGCGAGCGCCTGTCCGCTGCCATCGCGCTCCGCGGAGCTCTCGCTGTCGAAAGTGGTGGTCTCGTGGGCCATCGTGCCAGCTTTTGGTCGCAACAAACACACTAGAGCTTCGCGCGTGATCGCGGGTCGACGAAGGCATATAACTGCTGGGTGGGGGTTCACCGCTCGAAAGAGGCCGGTGAAGGGGCGACGGTGTCTCTTCTTGGCGAAGATGGCCGCGCGACGATCAGCGTCGTGGGCGGAGCGGACGCTCGCGACCACCAGCAGGACCACGACGAGCAGCGCGAGCCCGGGCACGTGCTGGTGGGCGATCTCCTCGGGCAGTTCCGCGTCGAGGCGCGCATCGGCAGCGGCGGCCTCGGGGTCGTCTACCGCGCCTACGACGTGAAGCTGAAACGGCAGGTCGCCCTCAAGGTCCTGTCGGAGGGGGCCACGCGGGTCGAGCGGCTCCTCGCCGAAGCGCGCAGCGCAGCCGCCCTCACCCACGCGTCGATCGCCGCCATCTACGACGTGCAGCAGGTGGCCGGGGTCGCCTTCCTCGTCATGGAGCTCGTGCAGGGGCGCACCTTGCGCGCGGAGCTCGACGCCCATCCACACAAGCAGCTCTCCGTCCCCGACGCGGTGGCCGTCGCCAGCGACATCGCCGCGGCCATCGCCCGCGCGCACCGCTGCGGGATCGTCCACCGTGACCTCAAGCCGGAGAACATGGTGGTCAGCCGCGACGGAGACGGCGGGCAGCCGAGCGCCAAGATCCTCGACTTCGGGCTGGCCCGCTCCCTCGACGACGAGCCGGTGGCCGGCGCCCCCCACGAGCAGCGCCGGCGCGTCTCCGGCACGCGCAATTACATGTCCCCGGAGCAAGCTGCCGGCGGCGGCGCCGACGCGCGGAGCGACGTCTTCTCCTTCGGCGTGGTGCTGCACGAGATGCTCGCCGGCACGCGCCCCTTCGAGGTCCGCAGCGAACGCGATCCGCGCCGGTGGGACGAGACGGCGTGGGTGCGCGGCCGTCGCTTGCGCGCGCTCGTCCCGCACGTGCCTGCCGCGCTGGAGCGGCTCGTGGAGAGCTGTCTCGAGCTCGATCCCGGGCAGCGGCCAGCAGGGGGCGCGGAGCTGGTCGAGTCGCTGGCCGCCTGGCAACGCACCGGCGGCACCGCCAAGCGAAACGTCGCCCTCGCGGCCCTCGGCCTAGCCGCCGCCGGTGCCGTCGCGGCGCTCGCCTCCATCCTCTTCGTCGCCGCACCAGGCGCCCACCACCCGCTGCACGCACCGCAGGCGCGGGCGGCCGGCAAGACGGCCCCCGCGCGCCCGACGCTCGAAGGTGCGGGGCAGACCTGGGAGATCGTCGAAGGCACGTGGAGGGCGGAAGGCGAGGAGATCGTCGGCACCTCCGGCCACCTGCAGAGCACCGCGCTGCTCGGCGACGGCCTCGTCGAGCTCGACGTGCTCGCGCCGAAGGAGGAGCTCGGCGTCCTGGGGATCGGCTTCCGCTACTCGCTCACCGGTGACAACCCGCGCGCCCAGTGCGGCTACGGCTTCAACATCCGTCACAGCCTGGAGACCGCCACCTTCATCGGCGAGGACGGCGACTGGGCGCCCGCCAACGGCGGCTACCGCTCGTTCCCTGCGGTGCACGAGGGGTGGAACCACGTGGTCATCCACATGAACGGCCCCTCCCTCGCCGTCGACGTCAACGGCCAGCGGGTCGACAGCTTCCGCGACGTGCTCTTCGCCGACGGCCGCATCACCCTGTGGGCCCGCGCCTCGGAGATCCGCGTCGCCCACGTGCGCCTCGTCGCCGACGACGAGCTGGTCGAGCGCGATCCCCGCCCCGACGAATCGCGCTGACGAGCGGCCGCGATCTCTACTGCCAGGTCTCGCCGTGCGAGCCGGAGAGGCGCCGGTCGAGGAACGTGGCCGCGCTGATGAGCGCCAGGTGGGTGAGCGCCTGGGGGAAGTTCCCCAGCTGCTCGCCGTTGCTCCCCAGCTCCTCGGAGAAGAGCCCGAGGTGATTGGCGTAGCCGAGCACCCGATCGAACAGCAGGTGCGCCTTCTCCACTTGCCCGGCGCGCGCGAGGCACTCGATGAACCAGAACGAGCACGGAGTGAAGGTCCCCTCGTCCCCTTCGAGCCCGTCGGTGCCGCTGCTGTAGCGGTAGATGAGGCCCCCTTCCGCCAGGTTCTCCTCGATGGCCTTCATCGTCCCCAGCCAGCGCGGATCGGTCGGCCCGATGAAGCGCATCAGCGGCATCAGGAGCACCG
>JAMFST010000425.1 GCA_026225435.1 Labilithrix luteola | reverse complement strand
GCCGTGTCCTCCTGGGCGCGCTGGTTCATGAGGTTCGCCTCCTGCGAGACGACCTGGGTCGTGTAGACCTCCGGATCGATGACGGCGAGGACGTCCCCCTTGTGGACTCGGGTGTTGAAGTCGACGAGGACCTGCTTCACCACGCCGGTCACCTGCGCGCCGACGCTCACCTGAAGGACCGGCTGCACCGCGCCGGTTGCCTGCACCTTCTCGGCGATGTCCTCCGTCGCCAGGGTCGAGGTGCGGTACTTCGCCGGGGGGGCCGGGCGGTGCGTCACGCGCCAGCCGATGCCCGCGCCGACCACGACGATGATCGTTCCGGCGATGGCGAGACGCCTGAGCCAGCGTTTGCCGCCCTCTTCGGCGGCCAGGGCACGGCGGAGCTCTTCGGTCGCGGCTTGCGTTTCACTCATCTCGAGAAGGCTCCAGGGGGGGAGGCATCAGTACGTCGTCGCGGGGCGTGACGCGTTCACATGTCGTAAGGGCGCGTTCAGAAATTTCAAAACATCGGATGCGGGAAGTCACCGAGACGTCGCCGGCCACACCAGAGCTCGCAAGACAGCGTGCGAGGGCGGTCTGTTCCCGGCATTGACAGATGGGCGCTTTGCCGCCATGGTGCGCGTCCCTTTTCGGCTTCGCCCACGTCTTCACGGCTTGGCGGGGCTTTTTCCGAGGAATTCAGGTCCAGTCATGGTCTCGTCCACGCAGCAGTTCGAACGCATTCGCAAGCGCAAGGCCACGACCAACGGCAAGCGCAACAAGCGCGAGCGCCGCGCCCTCGGAACGCCGAAGTTCGCCGTCCACCCCGAGGGCTACACGGCCACGGCGGCGGACGCGAAGCCGGCGGCCGAAGCCAAGTCCACCAAGTAAATCGTCATCGGAAGACGGCGCTCCCGCGACGCGGGCCGGTAGCTACCGGCTCGCGCTTTCGCGTTTAAGCATCTGCTGCGTCAGACGGTCGGCGTCAAACGACCTGCGTCAGGCGGGGACGGCCTCGCGCGGCCTGGCGGCGAGTGACAGCCACTTGGCGGCGCTCGCCACCACGATGGCGACCAGGCACGCGAGCAGGCCGGTCGAGACGATGCTGTCGACGAGGCCCGTGGTGCGCGTCGCCGCGTCGTGGGTCATCGGCCAGTAGAGCGTGCGGATCGACTCGACGCCGGCGCAGAAGGTGGTCGTGCCGACGAAGGCGAGCGGGAGAAGCGTGCAGAGCGCATAGATCTTCTTCGCCCCCTCGCGCAGGACGATGGTCGTCGCGACCGAGAGCGCGCAGGTGGCGAGCAGCTGGTTGGCCATCCCGAACATGGGCCACAGCGTGCTGATCGAGCCGGTGAGGATGAAGTAGGTCCAGCCGAAGACGATGAGGCCGGTGGCGACGATGGCGCTGGTGGTCTTCGAGGTGTCGCCCAGCGCCGGCGACGCACGCGCCAGCAGCTCCTGCAGGAGGAAGCGGCCGATGCGCGTGCCCGTGTCGATGGTTGTCAAAATGAACAACGCTTCGAACATGATGGCGAAGTGGTACCAGTACGCGATCAGCGTGCTCATGCCGGGCAGGCCGCTGAAGACGCGCGCCATGCCGACGGCCAGCGAGACGCCTCCGCCGGTGCGCGCGGCCACGACCTCGCCCGAGGAGCGGCTCAGCGCGGGGAGCTCGGACACGTGCAGCCCGAGGCGGGCGAAGTCCTCGTCGTCGAGGGTGGTCGCGCGCGCCTCCTTGGGATCGACGTGGTAGCCGAGCGAGGCGAGCGCCGGGTTGGACAGCGCCAGCAGCTTCGACGCCGGGAGGCGCGCCGACGCCGGGTTGGCCAGCGCGGCGGGGCCGAGGATCCCGCGGTCGTGATCGTCGAAGCTCGCCATCGCCTGCTGCAGCTGCGCCGGATCCTTCGCCAGCCCTTCGCCGTGCGTCTCCGCCGAGGCGATGACGGCGATCTTGGGATCGGTGTTGATGGCGACGTAGTCCTCGGGCGGCATCACGCAGGCGGCGACCAGCGCGGTGATGCCGACCAGCCCCTCCATGAGCATCGCGCCGTAGCCGATGGTGCGGCAGTCGCTCTCCTTGTCGACCATCTTCGGCGTGGTGCCGCTGGAGACGAGCGCGTGGAACCCGCTGATGGCGCCGCAGGCGATGGTGATGAAGACGAAGGGGAAGAGCGGCCCCTTGATGATCGGCCCGCCGCCGTGGATGTACTGCGTGACGTTGGGCATCTGGATGGCGGGGTTCACGATGACCACGCCGAGCACCAGCACGAGGATGGTGCCGATCTTCAGGTAGCTGGAGAGGTAGTCGCGCGGGCAGAGGAGCAGCCAGACGGGCAGCACGCTGGCGGCGAAGCCGTAGCCGCCGATGAGGAGCGTGAGCGCGAGGCGCGAGAGCTTGAAGTGCTCGGCGTAGCTGGAGTCGCCGATCCACTTGCCGGCGATGAGCGCGAAGAGGAGCGCCAGGCAGCCGGCGATGGTCGCGTGCCGCACGGCCAGCACCGAGCCTCCGCCGCGCTGGATGTACAGCCCCATGACGAGCGCGATGGGGATCGACGAGGCGACGGTGAACAGGCCCCAGGCGCTCTCGGCGAGCGCGCCGACGACGACGTTCCCCAGGCCGGCCAGCGCCACGATGATGATGGCGAGGATGGCGATGGCGGTGAGCAGCCCGAGGGTGGGCCCGAGCTCGTCGCGGGCGATCTCGGCGAGCGACTTGCCGCCGCGGCGCACGCTGGCCACGAGGATGATGAAGTCGTGCACCCCGCCGCCGAGGACCACGCCGAAGAGGATCCACAGGTAGCCGGGGAGGAACCCGAACTGCGCGGCGAGCACCGGTCCGATGAGCGGACCCGCGCCGGTGATGGCGGCGAAGTGATGCCCGAAGAGCACCCACTTGCGCGTGGGGTGGAAGTTCTGCCCGTCGTCCTTCTCGTGCGCCGGAGTCGTCTTCAGGTCCGAGAGGACCAGCACCTTCGCCGCGAGGAACGCGCTGTAATAGCGGTAGGCGATCGCGAGGACGGCGAGGGCGATGAGCATCCACCAGGCGGCGCGCATGCGGGTTCTGTAGCGCGGTTTGCGCGCGGGCAGACAGCCGCACGTGCGAGCGATCGCGCGACGCGGTGCGGCGCAGAACGCGGCGGGGCGCGGCCGGTGGTACCGTCACGGACCATGTCTGCCGATCTGATCGACCGCACGGCGCTGGTCACCGGAGCCGATCGCGGCATCGGGCGAAGCATCGCCATCGCTCTCGCTCGCGCGGGGGCGAACGTGGCCGTGAGCTACCGGGCCGGCGACCACGAAGCCGACGAGGTGGTGCAGGCCATCGAGGCCCTCGGTCGGCGGGCCGTCGCCATCCGCGCGGAGGTGACGAACCCGGAGTCCGTCGAGGAGATGGTCGCCACCGTGCGTCGCGCTCTCGGCCCGGTCGACATCCTCGTCAACAACGCGGGCATCGCGCGGCCCATGTCCCTCACCGAGCTTCACCTCGCGACCTTCGACGCCACCATCGCCGTCAACCTGCGTGGCGCGTTCATCACCACGTCCGCGGTCGTCCCCGAGATGCGGGCGCGGCGCTGGGGGCGGCTCGTCTACGTCTCGTCGACGGCAGCGAAGATCGGCGGGGTCGTCGGTCCGCACTACGCGGCGTCGAAGGCCGGCGTCGAGGGGCTGATGCACAGCTACGCCGCCATCCTGGCCCCGGAGGGGATCACCGCCAACGCCGTGGCCCCGGCGCTGATCGAGACCCAGATGCTCGCCGGCAACCCCAGCGCGCACCCGGGTCGCATCCCCGTCGGTCGCTTCGGGACGACCGAGGAGGTGGCCGACGTCGTCGTCGCCGTGGCCGGGAACGGCTACGTCACCGGGCAGACCATCCAGGTCAACGGTGGGTTGTACATGACGTGAAGGTCAGGCGCGGAACGCGGCCATCACCCCGCGGACGGACTCCACGCCGCCGGGCGCCAGCTGCACCTCGCTGCCCATCGCCCAGCCGACCATGAGACCGTTCATGAGCGAGAAGAGCGCCGTCGCCGCCCTAGGCGCCGTCCACGACGCGGCTAGCTGACCTCGCGCTGCCGCCGCCTCGAAGATGGCGGTGATGACGGTGAGCAAGCGCCGCTGGAAGACGAGGAACGCCGCGCGCTCGTCGTTCGTGAGCTTGAGACCCATGACCATGAAGGCGCGGATCATCGCGCGGCGCCCGTCATTGCCCTGGTAGGCGGTGAGCGTGCTCACGAGGATCTCCAGCAGCTCGTCGAGCGGCGCCGCGGTGGGCTCGGGCTCGAGGCGCTCCAGCCGCTCGACGAGCGCCAGCAACCGGTCGTGATCTTCCTCGCACAGGGTGAGCATCAGCCCCGGCTTGTTGACGAAGTGGAAGTGCACCGCGCCGCGCGTGGCGCCAGCCGCCTCGGCGATCTGGTCGAGCGAGACGTGGTCGTAGCCGCGCTCGAGGAACAGCTGCTCGGCAGCGGCGAGGATGGTCTGCCGGGTCACGGCAGCCTGTTCTTTGGTGCGACGCATGGGGAGGCCGGGCGAAGAGAACAACCTCTAGCAGAGGGTATTTCTGAACGCTTCCAACGAAACCTCTTTTACAAACATACCGTCCGTATGTATACCACCATCCATGAATGACGCGCGAATGATGCCAAGGTGCGTCATCGGTCTGGGTCTGTTCGTCCTGGTGGGATGCCACGCGCCCCCCGCGGCGTTGCAGGAACCGCAGCTCGTCCAGGTGACACGGCTGCAGAGCGCCGACGCGCAGTCGGGGTTCCGGGCGACCGGTGACGTTCACGCGCGCATCGAGAGCAACCTGGCGTTCCAGACGAGCGGCAAGGTGGTCGCGCGCCTCGTCGACGTGGGCGACCACGTGAAGGCCGGCGCGGTCGTCGCGCGGCTCGACTCGGCGCAGCAGCAGGCGGACGTGACGATCGCCGAGGCCACCCTCGTCTCGGCCAAGGCGGCGCTCGACCGGGCAAACCTCGAGCTGGGCCGCGAGAAGGCGCTCTTTGCCGACGCGGTCACGGCCAAGGTGAAGCTGGACGACGCCGTGCGCGATCAGGCCGTGGCGGCGAGCGCGGTGGTCGCGGCGACGGCGCGCCTCGATCTCGCCAAGGAGACGCTCTCCTACACCGAGCTGCGCGTGGCGCATGCCGGCACGATCAGCACACGCTCGGTGGAGGTCGGCCAGGTCGCGGCGACGGGCACCACCGTCTTCACGCTGGACGAGGACGGTCCGCGCGACGCTGTGTTCCGCGTCGACGAGACCGTCGCCGGCCGCGTGGGGAAGGCCTCGGCGATCGGCATCGAGCTGATCGACGATCCGCGCATCCACGCGCAGGGGACCGTGCGCGAGATGGCGCCGGCGATCGACGTCGGCACCGCCAGCCTGCGCATCAAGCTGGCGCTCGACGACCCGCCTCCGCAGATGACCCTGGGCGCGCCGGTGGTGGCCAACCTGCCGCTGACGACGACGCGGACCTTCACCCTCCCCGCCGACGCGCTCTTCTCCGACACGCAAGCCATGCCGGCGGTCTGGGTGGTCGACGCCGGGACGAAGTCCGTCAGCTTGCGCCGCGTGGTGGTCGCCTCGTACGAGTCGCGCAGCGTCATCGTCCGCGACGGGCTCACCGACGGTGACCTGGTAGTGACAGCGGGCGCGACCCGGCTGCGACCGGCGCAGATCGTCCGCTTCGAGCAAGCGGGGCCGGCATGAGGCGCCTCGTCGCACTCTCCGTCCTCGCGTCCGTCTCCGTGGGCCTGCTGTCCGCTTGCCACAAGAAGGCGCCGGGTCCGGGCTCGGACTCCAACGCGGCCGGGGAGGCACCGGAGCCGCGCCCCGCTCTCACCACCGTGGTCCACGCGTCCTCGGGTGACGAACGCGGCTTCGTCGGCACCATCGAGGCGCGCTACTCGACCCAGCTCTCCTTTCGCGTCGGCGGCCGCATCATCCGCCGCTCGGTGTCGGTCGGCGACCACGTGAAGCGCGGCCAGGAGATCGCCGCGCTCGACGCTCGCTCGCTGCAGCTGGCCGTCGCCGCCTCGGCGGCAGATCTCAGCGGTGGAGCGGCCGCCAGGGCCAACGCCGACACCAATTTCGGGCGGCAGACGTCGCTCGTCGCGCAGAAGTCGGTGGCGCAAGCGAACCTCGACGAGGCGCGCAACTCCCAGGCGTCCGCCGCCGCTTCCGTCAACGAGGCGCAGGCGCGGCTGCACAAGGCGCAGGAAGATCTGAGCTACGGGATCCTGCGCGCCGAGCTCGACGGCGTCGTCACCCGCGTGGACTTCGAGGTCGAGCAGGTGGTCGCGCCCAACGCGGTGATCGCCGAGCTGGCCCGCCCCGACGTCCTCGACCTGGTGCTCGACGTCCCCGAGCGCGTCGCGCTGGACCTCAAGTTGGGGGACGCCTTCACCGTCCGCAGCGAGGATCCGCCGCTGGTGTCCGTCTCCGCGAAGGTCCGGCAGCTCAGCCCCGCCGCCGACCGCGCCACCCGCACGCGCCGCATCTGGCTGGCGCTCGACAGCTCGCCCCCCGAGGTTCGCCTCGGCGCGACGATGTACGCCGATCGCCTCGTCACCAACCAGGCGCCGCTCCGTGTGCCGCTCACCGCGGTGGTCGGCGGCGGCGATGCCGGCGCCACGTCGGTGTGGGTGGTCGTGAACGACGCAGTCCAGACCCGCCCCGTCACGCTCGGCGAGCAGAGCGAAGGCGACGCCATCGTCCTCACCGGTCTGCACGACGGCGAGCGGGTCGTCACCGCCGGGGTGCACTCGCTGACTCCCGGACAGCGCATCAAACCCGACGCAGTGGTCCCGGGCTTGGACGCAGACTCAACCAGGGGCAAGACGATGCGGGACGGCGGCCAATGAGCAACGCGACCAAGAAGTTCAACCTGTCGGAGTGGGCGCTCGATCACAAGCAGCTGCTCACCTACTTCATGATCGTCTTCTCGCTCCTGGGCGTGTCGGCGTATCTCGGCGTCGGGCGCGAGGAAGACCCGAACTTCACCATCAAGACGATGATCATCTCGGCCCAGTGGCCGGGCTCCTCCAGCCAGGAGATGATCGATCAGGTCAGCGACCGCATCGAGAAGAAGCTCGAGGAGCTCGACACGCTCGACTACACCAAGAGCGTCTCCAGCCCCGGCAACACGACCATCTTCGTGCAGCTGAAGGACACCGCCCGCGGCCCGGACGTGGCGCGCAGCTGGCTCCGCGTGCGCAACCTGGTGAAGGACATCCAGGGGACGCTGCCGCGCGGGGTCATCGGGCCGTTCTTCAACGACGACTTCGGCGACGTGTTCGGCAACGTGTACGCCTTCACCAGCGACGGCCTCACCGACCGGCAGCTGCGCGACTACGTGGAGGACGTGCGCCGCGGCGTGCTGACCATCCCCAACGCGGGGCGCGTGGATCTCATCGGCGCGCAGGACGAGGTGATCTTCCTCGAGCTCTCCCCCTCCAAGCTCGCCGCCTTCGGCATCGATCAGCAGGCGGTCATCAGCGCGCTCCAGCAGCAGAACGCCATCGCTCCGTCCGGCGTGCTCGAGGCGGGGCCGGATCGCGTGCGCATCAAGGTGACCGGGCAGTTCGACTCCGAGGACGCCATCCGCGCGATCAACCTGCGCGCCAATGACCGCTTCTTCCGTCTCAGCGACATCGCCGAGGTGCGTCGCGGGTACGCCGATCCGCCGCAGCCGCTCTTCCGCTTCAACGGGCAGCCGGCCATCGGCCTGGCCATCGGCATGCGGCAGAACGCCAACCTGCTCGAGTTCGGCGACAAGCTGAAGGAGCACATGAAGCGCGTCCTCGGCGACCTGCCGCTGGGCGTGAACGTGCACCTCGTCTCCGACCAGCCGCAGATGGTCGACGACGCGGTGTCCGGCTTCGTCCGCGCGCTCTTCGAGGCCGTGGCCATCGTGCTCCTCGTGAGCTTCGTCAGCCTCGGGCTGCGCGCCGGTTTCGTCGTGGCGCTGGCCATCCCGCTGGTGCTGGCGATCACCTTCATCGCGATGAAGCTGTTCGGCATCTCGCTGCAGCGCATCTCGCTGGGAGCGCTGATCATCGCCCTCGGTCTGCTGGTCGACGACGCCATGATCGCCGTCGAGATGATGGTCGCGCGCCTCGAGGCGGGCGACCCGATGCGCAAGGCGGCCACCGCGGTCTACGAGTCGACCGCCTTCCCCATGCTCACCGGCACGCTGGTGACGGTCGCCAGCTTCATCCCCGTCGGCCTGAACGACAGCGGCGCCGGCGAGTTCACCTTCACCCTCTTCGTCGTCATCGCCGTCTCGCTGCTCGTCTCCTGGATCGTAGCGGTGCTCTTCACGCCGCTCCTCGGCGTCGCGCTCCTGCCGAAGACGATGAAGAAGCACGAGGAGCACGGCTCGCGCATGGGACGCGTGTTCCACAAGCTCCTGCTCGGCTGCATGCGGCACCGCTGGCTGACCATCGGCGCGACCGTCGGCATCTTCGTGACGTCGGTCTACGCCATGCGCTTCGTGCCGCAGCAGTTCTTCCCCAGCTCGGATCGCCCGGAGCTGATCATCGACTGGAACCTGCCGCAGGGCGCGTCGATCAAGGAGACGCGCGACCAGATGGACCGCTTCGAGAAGGAGCAGCTGGTCGGGCGCGCCGGGGTCGATCACTTCAGCTCCTACGTCGGCGAAGGGGCGGTGCGCTTCATCCTCTCCTTCGACGTGCAGCCGCCCAACGACTTCTTCGGGCAGACGGTCATCGTCACCAAGGGGGTGAAGGACCGCGACGCGCTCAAGCCGCAGCTGCAGGCCTGGTTGAACAAGACGTATCCGGGCACCGACGCGCTGGTGCACTTCCTCGACATCGGGCCGCCGGTCGGTCGGCCGGTCCAGTACCGGGTGAGCGGGCCGGACACCCAGAAGGTCCGCGCTTACGCGCAGCAGGTCTCCGACATCGTCAACTCGCACCCGGCGGTCGAGAGCAGCATCTTCGACTGGAACGAGCCGTCGCGCGTGGTGCGGGTCGACGTGAACCAGGACAAGGCGCGCCGCCTCGGCGTCTCCTCGCAGGCCATCGCCAGCGCGCTCGACGCCATCTTCGGCAAGACGGCGCTCACCCAGGTGCTCGACGACATCTACCTGGTGAACGTCGTGACCCGGGCGAGCGCGCCGGAGCGTGGTTCGGTCGAAGGGCTGCGCAGCCTGACCGTCCCGGCGACGAATGGACAGCCGGTGCCGCTCGAGGCGATGGCGACCTTCCACTACGACGTCGAGCAACCGGTCATCTGGCGCCGCAATCGCCTGCCGACGATCACCGTCAAGGCGGGGATCAACGACGGGGTCCAGCCGATGACGGTGGTGACCGACCTGACCGAGAAGATGAACGCCTTCGCCAGGAAGATGAGCCCCGGCTACGCGGTGACCATCGGCGGCGCGGTCGAGGAGAGCGGCAAGGCGCAGGGTCCGATCAACGCCGTCATGCCGCTGATGCTCTTCGTCATGGCCACGGTGCTGATGATCCAGCTCCAGAGCTTCAGCCGCCTCTTCATGGTGTTCGCCGTCGCGCCGCTCGCGCTCATCGGGGTCGTCGCCGCGCTGCTCCCCAGCCGCGCGCCGCTCGGCTTCGTCGCCATCCTCGGCGTGCTCGCGCTCATCGGGATCTTGATCCGCAACTCGGTCATCCTCGTCGTGCAGATCGAGGAGCACCGGCGCGATGGCTGGAACGCGTGGGACGCCGTGCTCGATGCGACCCAGCACCGCACGCGCCCCATCTTGCTGACCGCGGCGGCGGCCAGCCTGGCGTTGATTCCCATCGCGACGGAGGTGTTCTGGGGTCCGATGGCCTACGCGATGATGGGCGGCATCATCGTCGGCACGGGGCTGACGCTCCTCTTCCTGCCGGCGCTCTACGTGGCCTGGTTTCGCCTGGAGGAGCCGGCGTCCTCGGCGCTCGCCCCGCAGCACGGCCACCCGCACGTCACCGACGACGCCATCCTCACCGAAGGCGGATTGGGCCCGATCGAGCCCAACCTCGGCGAGTGATCGTCTCGCCGGCCCTCAATCAGCGAGCGCGTTGCCCGAGAGCTGCAGGCGGTGACCCGCGCCGCTGACGTTCGAATCGAGCGTGATCCAGAGCTCCTGCGCGTCCGTGCGCACCGACACGTACGCGTCGGTGTCGGGCGTGAGCGTCTTGCCGTCGAGGGTGAGGATGGCCGGGGTGCCGGCGGTCCAGTTGCGGACGATGACCAGCGGCTTGGCGAGCGTGCCGCTGCCGACGGAGATCGTGGCGTCGAGCACGTTGCTCTGCCCGGTGT
>JAMFST010000424.1 GCA_026225435.1 Labilithrix luteola | reverse complement strand
TCGTCGACACGTCGCTCACCGGTCCGGGCCTGCACGACGGACCGAGCTTCCAGCCGGCGGTGATGGCCCTCCGCAAGATCGCCGGAAAGGTCTCGGTGGGTCTCGAGTACTACGCCAACCTCGGCCCCTTCTCCGGTTTCCTCCCCTGGCGAAAGGAGGAACAGTATCTCTACGAAGTGGCCAATCTGCTCTCGGTGAAACGGCTGGAGCTGAACGTCGGGGTCGGCGAGGGGCTGAGCGCCGCGAGCAATGACCTCGTCTTCAAGACCATCGTCGGATTCGCCTTCGAAGACCTCGGTGGGGAAAAGCACAGCGTGAGTGAGCCGACCAGGTTGGACGGGCACCGCGGCCCGTAGCCGTCCCGACCCGCCGCCAGGGGCCGGGATCTCGTCAGCGTCGTTCATGGTCCGGCTGGCTCCCCTCGGGCGCCGGTTCCGTCGGCTTGAGCAGGCGGGCAAGGCTCCACGCACGCGCGACCATGCGGACGGCGTCGAGCTTGGCGGGCGAGTCTCCCCGCTCCGGTTGCCAGCGCTCGCGGTGCCAGCGAATGGCTCCGCAGACCTCCTCACCTCCGATGGTGCGGTCCACCCGGACCACTTCCAGGAGCTCGCCGTCGCCGCGCAGCTCGTAGACGAACCCTGCCGGCTCGTGCCGTAACCGCACCGTGCGCGCCTTGCGGTCGATGACCGCCCCTTCGCCTCGTGAGCTCATGACCGCGACCCCCTTGAACGACGATGCCGGAGCACGTGTCGCCTGCCCGCTCTCATCCGGCGTGCTCGACGAAGCGCGCCGCTAGGTGGCGCAGCGAGAACGCCCCCGTGCACGTGCCGATCCGTACGAAAGAAGAATTTGACATTCGACCGCTCACGACTGCAGGCATCCGCTACCTTCCCTCAGGCCGACGTCTCTTTGGCTACTGGGCACGACTCTCGACTCCACGTAGGTACCCACTGCCCTCCGAAAGCAGGCAGACGCCATGTCGATCCCGCTCACTCTCGTCGTGCTCATCGCGGGCGCACCGCCGGACCCCGCCTTTGCCAACGCCATCCTTCGCGGCGCCGTGGAGACGCTGGGCGCAGACACGCGCGTCGTTTTTCGCGAGGCGACCAGCATGCCCGCGGAGAGCGATGCTGTGGCGCTCGAGAGGAGCGAGCGAGCGGACGCCATCGCGGTGGTCTCCTGGGCGGACGCGGCCAAGGCGCACGCGGAGCTCCGCGTCCACGTCTCGCGGCCGCCACGCTGGCTCCATCGCGATCTCGGGTTCGCCGCCTCCGACGCGCCGGCCGAGGAAGGACGGGCCGTGGGGTTCGCCGTCGCCTCGATGATCCCCGCGGACGTGGAGGCACCTCCCGCGGCGGCCCCCTTCGTGCCGCCGGCCCCCAGCGACGGGGCGAAGCGGCGAGCGCCGTTCGGGGCGATTCGCCTCGCCGGTGTCGGCGCCATCTCCCTGGGAGGCGAAGGCGGCGGACTCGGTGCCACCGTCGACGGCCGCTACTTCACCGGTCCTCACTTCGCGCTCCGCGCCGTAGCCTCACTGCGTCTCGGTGACGTCGACGAAGCGGCCGCCCGCCAGCGCGAGATGAAGCTCGCCGGTGGGGTCGCCAGGCGCAGCGCCGACGGTTCGTCCGACC
>JAMFST010000038.1 GCA_026225435.1 Labilithrix luteola | reverse complement strand
GGGTTGATGACGATGTGGTTGTGGCCGCCCATGACCACGTCGATGCCCGTCGTGTTCTGGATCATGTCCTGATCCGACTCGAGCCCGAGGTGGGTGAGCATGACGACGACGTCGACGTACGGGCGGAGCAGGTCGATGTAGAATTGCGCCACCTCGCGGGTGTTCAGCGGGACGAACCCGAGGGTGTTCGGCTGGTTGAAGGCCGAGGCGAGGGTGTCGATGTTGCCCATCCCGATGACGCCGACCTTGAGGCCGTCCTCGTCGAAGACCTCGAAGGGGGTCAGGACCGTGCCGATCTCGCTGTTCGCCTGCGTCACCGGGTAGGTGTCGTAGTTGGCGGCGAGGACGGGGAAGTCGGCCCAGCGCTGGATCTGGGTGGTGACGTTCTGCGCGCCGCGGTCGAACTCGTGGTTGCCGATGACCATCGCGTCGACGCCGAGCGCCGACTGCGAGCGCATCTCCGGCTCACCGGAGAAGAAGTTGAAGACCGGCGCCCCCTCGAACACGTCGCCCGAGCTCAGGTGGAGCGAGCGGTCGGCGCGAGCGCGCTCTCGCGAGAGCACGTAGCTCAGGCGACCGACGCCACCGACATTCTTGATGTCGCCGACGTTCCCCAGCCCGAGCGTGCTGTCCACCTGCGCGATCTCGAGGTCGTAGGGGAACAATCGGGAGTGGATGTCCGATGTGTGGAGGATGGTGAGACGCGTCTGGCAGGTCTGCCCGGCGGGACAGGCGGACGCGACGGGAGCGACAGTCGAGCTGGCACCGCAGCCGACCATCGTGCCGGAAGCGAGCCCGGTTACAGCGAAGGCAGCGACGGCGCACGCAAGGAAGCCAGCGACGCCAGAGAAGAGACGAGGGGCCATGGATATGTGTTTTTGCTCGTAAAATCCGGCGCGAAAACTCCGCCAGAGCCAAGGGCGGGCGCAACCTACCATCGACTCCTCAGACCTGAAGCGTCATTTACGTGACGACAGTCGCAGCCTAATTTTCTGCTGGTGGCGGTGCTTCGTTCTGGTGACGTCCGAGCGCGGGGTCGCTAGCTGGAGGGCTTCGCGGTCGCTGGTTCTTGTCGCGTGGGTGCTGCGCACCCCTCATCGCCGGGGGCGATGAGCCTCCCCGCGGTCGCCTGCGGCGAACGCGTGCTCTGCACGCGGCGAGTCTGGGAGGTGGCAGTGACCGGGGGCGGTCAGAGGCGGGGCGGGTGCGAGCTGGTGCGGGTGATGACGAGCGGGTCTTCGCTGCTGCCCGTGAGGAGGTCGTAGAGGCGAGCTGCGAAGTAGCGGGCGACGACCTCTTCCACGTTTTCGGCGCTGTCACAGGCGAGGGCTTCGACGGCGGCTTCTTCGCACTCGGCGACGGTGACGCGGCGGAGGGCCTCCTTGATCTCGGGGATGGCGGCCGCTTCCATGGAGAGCTCGCGCAGGCCGAGGCCGACCAGGAGCATGGCGGCCAGTGGGTCGGAGGCCATCGCGCCGCAGATGGAGACCGGGATGTCGTAGTCGACGCCTGCCTTCACGACGTTGGCGATGAGGCGGAGGATGCTCGGGTCGAGCGGGGAGGCTTGCGACGCCAGGGTGCGGCTCGCGCGGTCGATGGCGAGGGCGTACTGCACCAGGTCGTTGGTCCCCAGGCTGAAGAACTGCGCCTCGCGAGCGAAGACGTCGGCCATCACCGCCGCTGCCGGCACCTCCACCATCATGCCCAGCGGGATCTCGCGCGCGTGCGCCTGGCCGCGGCGATCGACCTCGTTCATGGCCCGCTCGAGCAGCTTGCGCACCTCGCGCATCTCGTGGACCGTCGAGACCATCGGCACCATGATGCGCAGGTCGCCGTGGGCGCTCGCCCGCACCATCGCGCGGAGCTGCGTGAGGAACACGTCTGGCTGCTTGAGCGCCAGGCGCACCGCGCGCAGGCCGAGCGCGGGGTTCATCTCCGCGGGGAGCTGGAAGCTGGAGGCGAACTTGTCGCCGCCGATGTCGAAGGTGCGCAGGGTCACCGGCTTGGGGGCGACCGCCTCGAGCACCGCGCGATAGAGCTCGTACTGCTCCTGCTCGTCCGGCTGCGTGGTCCGATCGATGTACAAAAATTCGGTGCGATAGAGGCCGATCCCCTCGGCGCCGTGGTCGACCGCGAGGATCGCCTCCGCCGGCAGCTCCACGTTGGCCTTGAGCGCGACGGGCGTTCCACAGGCGGTGACCGACGGTTGATCGCGCGCCGAGAGCAAGCCGCGCGCGAAGGCCAGGTGCCGCGCCGAGCGCGCGCGCGCGTCGTCCAGCCGCGCGCCGTCCGGGTGAATGATCACCTCGCCGCGCAGGCCGTCGACGATGACCATGTCACCGGTGCGGATCGACAGGAGCGCGTCGGCGGCGCCGACCACGGCGGGGATCTCCAGCGCGCGCGCCATGATCGCCGTGTGGCTGGTGCGCGTACCGATCTCGGTGATGAAGCCCATGGCCGGCTCGCGCACCATGCCGGCGGTGTCGGCGGGGGAGAGATCGCGCGCCACGATGATCATCGCCAACCCGACCCATTACGCG
>JAMFST010000423.1 GCA_026225435.1 Labilithrix luteola | reverse complement strand
GGTGAGGGGCGACTCTCATCGGGCGATGGAGTTCGCCTACAACCACCGCCACGCGGACTCTGTCTCGAGCCCGCCGCGCGGTTGATGACTCCTGCGGCGCCGTCGCCCGGTGCGCAGGTTTCATTTCTCGTATCGGGCTCGGCATCTTCTCTCCCGGAGACGATGATGCACGACTCGAACATGCTGCTGAAGACCGCCCGGATCCTCCTGCAGTGGCTCGGCCTCGGTGCCGCCGTGGGGATCGCCAGCGGCCTCGGCTCCGCCGGCTTCCTCGCGCTGCTCGATCGCGCGACGCACTTCCGCGACGACCACGACATCCTCGTCTACACCTTGCCCCTCGCTGGCCTGGTCATCGGGGCGCTCTACGAGCGCTGGGGCCGCCCCATCAAGGGCGGCAACAACCTGGTGCTCGACTCGTTCCACCAGGACGAGGTGGCCGGCAAGCAGCTCCCCCTGCGTATGGCGCCGATGGTCGTCGGCGGCACCATCCTCACGCACCTCTTCGGCGGCAGCGCGGGGCGCGAAGGGACGGCGGTGCAGATGGGGGCCAGCTTCGCCGACGCCATCTCCTACCGCTTCGGTCTCCACCACGACACGCGCCGCCAGCTCCTCGCCGCGGGGATCGCCGGCGGCTTCGGCTCCGTCTTCGGCACGCCGACTGCCGGGATGATCTTCGGTCTCGAGGTGGTCTGGGTCGGCCGGCTCGAGTACCCGGCGATCCTCCCGGCGCTGGTCGCCGCGGTGGTCGGTGATTTCGTCACGCGCAGCTGCGGGATCGTCCACACGGCGTATCCGCAGGTCACCGGCCTGGCGATGGATCCGTGGCTGGCCGGCAAGTGGCTCGTCTTCGGCGTGGTCGTCGCCGCCACCAGCGCCGCGTTCATCGAGCTCACCCACGGGATCAAGGCGCTCCTCGAGCAGCGCGTCCGCCGGCTGCCGGTGCGCATGATGATCGGTGGCGCCGTCGTCGTCGTCCTGTGGAAGCTCGTCGGAACCGACGACTACCTCGGCCTCGGCGTCCCCATCATCGTCCGCGCCTTCACCGATCCGAGCCTCCCCTGGTACGCCTTCGCGCTGAAGCTCGTCTTCACCGCCGTCACCCTCGGTGCGGGGTTCCTCGGCGGCGAGGTAACACCGTTATTCTTCATCGGCGCCACCCTCGGCGCGGCGCTCGGCCACCTGCTCGGCATCCCGCTGGATCTCGCCGCCGGGGTCGGCCTGGCCGGGGTCTTCGCCGCCGCCGCCAACACGCCCATCGCGCTTTCGATCATGGCGGTGGAGCTGCTGGGGGCGCGCGTCCTGCCGCACGCGATGATCGTCTGCGTGATCGCCTTCCTCATCACCGGCCAGCGCGGCATCTACCCGTCGCAGCGCCTCTGGCGGCTGAAGAACGGGCGCAAGATGCTCCCGTCCCTCGTGGCGCTCCGCGAGGCCGGCGGGCTCGTCGAGCCCGAGAGCGTGCGCAATCCCGGGCTGCCCGCTGACCTCAACGACCGGACGTGAACGCCGCGCCAGAGCTCACTGCGCGAGCTCGATCTGCACGCGGCGGTCGCTCGCCCAGTCCTGAGGCGCCGGGCTCGCGTCGGTCTTGCCGAGCGAGTGCGTGTCGATGCGCGCGGCATCGATCCCATTGGCCATCAGGTAGCGCTTCACGCGCTCGGCGCGGACCAGGCCGAGCTTCTCGTTGTAGTTCTCGCTCCCGCGCGGATCGGTGCGCCCGGTGAGCGCGATGCGCTTGTCCTTGAGCGGCCCGGCCTTCATGCAGGTCGCCAGCGTCTGCAGCGTGGGCTGCGCGGCCGTGTCGGGCTGCGTCGAGTCGAAGGCGAAGTACGGATCTGGCCCCTTGCAGACCTGCCGCACGGTGTCGCCGTAGTACATGTTGTACGGCGGCTCGACGGTGACGCTCGTCTCGTGGCCGGTGGTCGTGAGCTGCGGCGGCTTGTACGGAGCTTCGATGCCGCCCACGGGGCTGGTCGGCTCGCGGCCGGCGTTGCACCCCAGCGCCGGCACGAGCGCGAGGACGAGAGAAGCGACGGAAGCGACTGCGGAGACGGAAGCGGAAAATCGGGTCATGGGGACATCCTCGGCAAGCAGGTGACGTGTGACATCTGTGCGCCGGCGGGCGCGGTGGCGTGCGCTCCCGCTCGTTTCAGCTCTCGCAGGGGATGCACGTGGAGGTCTCCTTCTTCGGATGGGTCGACTCGCAGCTCGCCGGAGCGGTGAGGCGCGCGTACTCCGCCTTCGTCATCTGCGTCTTGGGCGCGTTGGGGCAGGCCGGGCACGGGCTGCAGGGATCTCCCGCGACGGTCACGCACTCGGCGTCGGGGGAGCAGCCTTGTTGAACGGTGGCGTGGACCGCGACCGGCTCGCGCTGCCCGCCCGCGCTCGACGCGCACGCGGCGGTCAGGAGGGCGACGCCGACGAGGACGAGACTATGACGTAGAAAGTGCATGGGTCCACTAGAGGCATGCCGCCTGCCAACATCGGCAGAGCCGCAGCCAGCTGATACACTTGGCCTCTACCGTGACGCAGCGCCTCCGGTGCAAGCTCGTACATCCCGTGGCTGGGCTCTCGTCCCCGCTCGCGGTGCTCGTCGCCTCCGGCATGGTGGCGGCCTACGTGGCCCTCGGTCGCGACAAGGCGGACTTCCTCTTCTTCCCGCCGGTGCTCGCCGCCGCCTTCCTCTTCATCGCGGTCATCGCCTCGATCCTCTCCGGCCTTGCCGAGGTCGACGTCGAGGTCGGGAGCGACGGCCTTCGTCTGGGGCGTCGCTACGTCCCCTTCACCAGCCTCACCGATCTGGTGGTCGACGGGGACGAGGTGCGCCTGGTGAGCGCTGCGCGAACGAAGAGGCTCTACCTGCGGCCAGGAGCCGTCTTCCGTGGCCTCGCGGGGACGCTCGCTGCGCTCGTTCGCCTGCAAAAGTACAAGATGCTCGCGCAGGATGCGGTGGAGCTGAAGGCCTCCCGATCCGAGGCGCTCGCCGCCGCGACCTACGCCGTCGGTGTCACCCTCCGCGAGACCTGGGAGGCGTTCCGCAGCCGGCAAGCGGAGGTCGAGGAGATCGGCGCGCGCTGGCGCATCGACACCAGCGACGCCGGCGGATACCGCGCGGGGGCCATCGGCGACGACGAGCTGGCGCAAGCGGTCGGCGTC
>JAMFST010000422.1 GCA_026225435.1 Labilithrix luteola | reverse complement strand
GCGCTGCTGCTCGGTCGCCTCCGACGCCTTGGCCGCGGCCATCTGCGCGTCGTTGAAGACGAAGATCGCGCTGCGGTAGCTGTCGCCCACGTCCGGCCCCTGGCGGTTCAAGGTGGTCGGGTCGTGCGACTTCCAGAACACCGAGAGGAGGTCGTCGTAGCTGACGACCTTGGGATCGAACTCCACCAGCACCGTCTCGGCGTGGCCGGTGGTGTGGGTGCAGACGTCCTCGTAGCTCGGGTGCTCGGTGTGGCCGCCGGTGTAGCCGACGGCGGTGTTGGTCACGCCGTTGACGTGGCGGTAGGTGTTCTCCGAGCCCCAGAAGCAGCCCTCGGCGAAGGCCGCCAGCTGGTGCCCCGCGGCGGCGACGAGCGGCGTGCCGGAGCCGGCGTGCCCCGCGTCGATCCCCACCTTCGCCGTGGTGGTGGCGATGTTGGTGCTGACGTTGGCCGAGGTGAACGCGTCGCTGACGGCGGGGGTGGCGCCGTCACTTTGCGTCTTGCAGGCGCCCGCCGAGGCGGACAGCACGAGAGCGACGATCGAGCCGAGACCGATGAATCCGCGTTGAACGACCATGCCGGAGTCTACGCCGCGGAGAGCGGCGAGTTTCCGGTTTCAGTCGATGTTGTAAGTGACGGTGTGTACCGCGCCGTGCTCGGAGATCGTCAGGCTGACGGTCGTGCCGCTCTTCGTCAATGCGGTCGCGAGCTTGTCGAGATCGGCGGCGTGCAGCTGGGTGCCGTTGAGCGCCATCAGGACCGAGCTCGTGTGGAGGCCGGCATGGGCGAGGACGCCGTTGGGGTCGACCGAGGTGAGCACGACCGTGCTGACCGTGCCGATGGCCGCGGTCGGGCCGACACCGCTGCGATCCTGGCCGGTGGCGCCGGTGCCGTAGGTGGTCTGGATGTCGGCGAAGTTGGTGCCGCTGACCTTCCAGACGTTCTGCCCCTGGTACACCGCGGCGGTGTCGAAGCGGTGGAAGATGGCGTTGATCGTCAGATCCTTGCCGACCGCGAACGAGGTGGGCTCGCCCAGCTGGCGCAGGGTCACGCCGTCCTTGGTGATCGAGGCGAGCTGGTAGTTGCGCGAGATCCAGTCGCCGACGGCGATGTTGCGCGTGACCCACGTACTTTTGTCCGCGAAGGTGGCGTAGCCGCCGCCGTCCGCGGCGGGCTGCGTCCCGAAGAGGCGCAGCGTCTGCTTCGTCTGGTAGTAGTCGCCGGCGGTCGCGCCCGGCACCGGATCGAGCACCTGCGGCAGGAGCGACGCGGAGAGCGCGGAGCCGCCGTTGGTGGCGGTGTCGTCGGTGCTCTGCGAGCAGCCGATGGCGCCGAGCGACAGGCACGCGGAGGCCGCGGCGACGGCGAGAGCCGAGAGAAGCGTCTTCATGATCAGTTCCCCTCCTGGGTGAAGCAGGCCGACTCGACGCCGGAGCCATCCGGGTCGTTCACCCAGCCGTTGCACGCGAGCTCCGCCTGCCCGGCCTCGTTGGGGTGGAAGCAGTCGACGGTGTTGATCTCGCTGGCGTTGAAGAGGTGCGAGCCGAGCGAGGTGTCGGTGAAGCCGTTGGCGATGGACCCCTTCCAGTCGGTGACCACCTTGAGGCCGGCGGTGTTCTTCCCGTTGGAGTTGCTGTTCCAGGCGGCGACGTCGTCGGCGAGCGCCTGGTTGTAGGTGTCGACGGCGGCGCCGATGAGCGCGCGGCGGGCCGGATCGGGCTCGCTGGTGACGAGGGTGCAGACGGTGGCGATGCTCCAGATCTCGGGGCACCAGGAGCTCTTCGCCATGCCGGCGACGTACACCTGGTCGACGCGCGGCATGCTGATCACCTCGATGGTGGCGCCGGTCGGGAGACAGCTCTCGAGCTCCTCCATACCGGCGTCGAAGGCGCCGGTGAAGGTCGCCGGGGCGTACATGTTGACCGTCGGGTCGGGGCCGTCGGACTGGGCGGCGTTGCACACGTCGTTGGCGCCGAAGAGGACCGTGACGTGCTGGGGCGGGGTCTTGTTGGCGCAGATGCGCGACGCCTGCGCGGCGAAGTTGTCGCCACCGCCGACCATCTCCGCGCCGAAGACCGACTCGGGATCCTGGGTGATCTTGGGGGCGAGCGCCTTGTAGCGGCTGTAGATCGAGTCGATGACCGAGCTCGTACCCTGCACCCAGCTGTATTTCACCTGGGAGTGGGGGACGTCGTCCGCGTCCCAGCCCTGCGAGATGCTGTCACCAGCGTTGGCCAGCCGCGTGGGGTAGGTGCCCGCGGAGGCGACGATGCTGACGGTGACCGAGGCGACGGTCGCAACGACGAGGGTGCATCCGAGCTTCTTGAGGCGCATGCGGGCTCCGGGGCGGTCGCGGACAAAGGGCGGCGTGGGTGCGCGCGGTGACGCTCTGTGACTACAGAGGTCTCCGCAGCACCCACCTGACCCTCCTTCGCTATCCCCCGAACACCGCATGGGCAAACAGGTTTTGCCCGACCGGCACAGCTTTATGAGTCGATGTCGTGACGACGGGTATGCATGTAGGTGACGTCGCCCCATGTCGGGCCAGCCAACCGCACCTGTTTTGCATCCAGGCTGCACGCAACCCGTCGAAATTACTCACGGATACGACACGGAGACGCCGCTCCGCGTCATCAGTCCACGTTGTAGGTCACGGTGTGCTGCGCGCCGTGCTCGGAGACCGTCAGGCTGACCGTCGTTCCACTCTTGGTGAGCGCGGTCGCGACGGTGTCGAGGTCCCCCTTGTGCAGCTGGGTGCCGTTCAGCGCGACGAGCACCGAGCCCTCCTGCAGACCGGCGTGCGCCAGCACTCCGTCGGTGTCGACGGAGGTGAGGACCACCGTGGTCATCGTGCCGATGGCCGCGGTGGGGCCGGTACCGGTGCGCTCGTCGGCGGTGGCGCCAGCGCCGAACTGCGTGTGGATGTCGGCGAAGGTCTTGCCGTCGACCGTCCAGACGTTCTTGCCCTGGTAGGAGCTGGCGGTGTCGAAGCGGTGGTAGAGCGCGTTGATCGTCGTCTCCTTGCCGGACTTCAGCGAGGTGGTGCCGGTGGCGCTGCGCAAGGTGACGCCGCTCTTGGTGATCGACGCGACCTGGTAGTTGCGCGAGAGCCAGTCACCCACGGCCACGTGCCGGGTCGACCAGTTGCTCTTGTCGGCGAAGGTCGCGAAGCCGCCGCCGTCGGCGTTCGGCGTGGTGCCGAAGAGGCGGAAGGTCTGCGTGGTGAAGTGGTAGTCGGAGGCGACCGCGTTGGGCACGGCGTGGAGCACCTGCGCGGAGAGCGCGGAGCTGAGGGCCGAGCCGCTCGACGAGGCGGAGTCCTCGGCGCTGCCGGAACAGCCGACGAGCGACGTGGACGCGCAGGCGGCGAGCGCGAGGAGAGCAGAGACGACGAAGGCGTTGCGAGAGGTCTTCATGATGTCCTCGGTTCCTCAGTTTCCGCCCGAAAAGCAGCTGGCCTCGTTGCCCGACCCGTCCGGGTTGTGCACCCAGGCGTCGCAGGCGAGCTCCGCTTGCCCGGTCTCGTTCGGGTGGAAGCAGTCGACGGTGTTGATCTCGCTGGCGGCGAAG
>JAMFST010000421.1 GCA_026225435.1 Labilithrix luteola | reverse complement strand
TCTGCCCGCTGGGCGTCTCCACTCCGCTGCTCATGGAGCCGCTCGCCAAGGGGCACGCTGGCGCGCGCGCGGTGGCCGCGTCGGGCACCATCGTCTCGGCCGAGCACGTGGCCGACGTGGTGATGGCCGGCCTCGAGAAGGAGACGTTCCTCATCCTGCCGCACCCTGAGGTGGCCGAGTACTGGGTGCAGAAGGCGACCGATCCCGATCGCTGGCTCGCCAGCGTCCGCAAGATGACCGGCAAGGCGCGCGAGCGCGAATAAATCCGCCTGCCGGAGCGTACAGGCTCCGATGACCACGCTCCTCGATCCGCCGCGCTGGGCCGCAACTCCGGAACGGGCGCTGCGGGTCGCCGCCGTCGTCTTCTGCGCCGGGGCTGCCGTGCCCGCGCTCTCTTGCTGCTCCCTGGTGCGCAGCACCTTTGCGTCGCCGCCGGTCCCCTGGATGACCGCGATCACCACGGGCTTCTTCGCCTACTGGGTGCTGCGGCTCTCGCCGCGCAACGCCTGGCGCGCGCCCGCGGTCTTCGGCATGAGCATCGTGGGCGGCGCCCTCAACGGCCTGGTTGCCGGCGCGCTCTGCGGACTGCTCAGCCCGGAGCCGGAGAGCGCGATCGGCTTCGCCCTGTACGGCGCGCTGTACGGTGTCCTCTTCGGCGCGGTCTTCGGGGTGGCCAACGCGGTCATCGTCAGCGTGGCGCGGTGGGACGAGCGCCCCGCGAACATGAGCCGCGGCGGCGCGGTCACCCGTCTGGCCGCGACGGTCTGCGTGCTCCTCGGCCTCGCTCTGTTCGCCTTCACGGCCCTGCACGATCATTCGTTTCCGGACTGGATCGAGCGCGTGGAACGCACCGGGAGCTCGGTCGCCTTCGCCCTCGAGGCCTCGGCTGCGCTCACCTGCGTCACCGCCGTGGTCGCGGTCATGGGCGCCGTCGAGCAACGCCGCCGCGCGCGCTGGCTCGCGTGCATCACCCGCGGCGAGGACCCGCGCTACCGCGTCGTGCCGGTCGAGGGGGCGATGGCTGCGTCGTCGCTGAAGGTCTTCGCGCACGTGGGCAGCAGCGGCGCCGAGAGCCTCATCGTGCGCGTGGACCCCGCGCCGGGCGACGCCGGCAGCGCCTACCGGCAGGCCGAGCATCTGACGCCGATCGCGCGCCTCGCGCGCTGATCCGGGCACCCAGGATCCCGGCGCGCCGGGACGCGCGAAGTGCGCTACCGTCGTTCCGATGATGAAACCTCGCAACCTCGAAGCCGCGCGCCGCTTCACCGAGCGCCGCGAGCGCGAGGACCAGGCCCCACGCCTGCACGCCGAGGTGCCCGCGCTCGAGGTCCTCGCTCTCGAGCTGTCCGAGCGTCGTGGTGAGGCCACGCAGCCCGAGACAACGCACGTGCGCCGCATCGTCGTCGCCTCGGCGCCGGCCTACTTCCAGACGCCTTGCAGCGACAGCAACTGCATCGACGGCGGTCACGAGTACACCGCCACGGTGATGAAGGCGCTGCGTGATCGGCAGGCGCTCTTCGCCGGCGAGCACACGTGTCAGGGGACGGTCGCCGACCACGTCTGCGAGCGCGTGCTCCGCTACGTCGGCTCGGCGAAGTACGCCAAGGCGTAGCGGTTGGCCTGGCGAATGCAGCAAACAACGCCTCGCCGAACGACGGAAGTGCGCTAAGGTCTCCTTCGTCACGTCGAGCTTTACGGCGACTCACCCCGCGATGCTCTGAGCCGTGTGTGACGGAGGATTTTTTCCACCGTCACGCAGGATCGCGTCCGCGCGACAACGCCCCGCCTCTCCGACCAGGAAAGCAAAAGCTCGATGAAAAGACTGCGCGGCTCCCCATGATGAGAACACGCAACCTCGAGGCGTCACGGCGCTTCAGCGAGCGTCGCGAGCGTGAAGATCATGCTCCGCGGCTCGTCGCCGAGGTCCCCGATCTCGAGGTGCTCGACCTGGTGCTCGCCGAGCGTCGCGCCGACGCGGAGAGAGCGGACACCTCGCACACGCGCCGCATCGTCATCGCGGCGGCGCCGGCCTACTTCCAGAGCAACTGCTCGGACACCAACTGCCTCGACGGCGGGTACGAGTACACCCGCCAGATCATGCAGCCCCTGCGCGAGCGCAGCACGCGCTTCGAAGGGGAGCACACCTGCCTCGGCAACGTGGGAAACCGGACCTGCGGGCGGATCCTGCACTTCATCGCGACCGCTCGCTTCCGCGATCGGTGAGCGGAGGAACATTTGAAAGATACCCGGTCCAAGATTTTTCGTGACACTGCCCTCGACCTCGTCGAGTCGCTCGACGCCTCGGTGCGTCTCGCGCAGTGGGATGACAAGGAAGTGAAGCCCGAGCCGCTCATCCTGTC
>JAMFST010000420.1 GCA_026225435.1 Labilithrix luteola | reverse complement strand
GATGCGCTGGCCGCCGACCCCGCTGCGTCCCTCAACTCGATCGCCAAGGCGGCAGGCGTCGGCGCGGGTACGCTCTACCGGCACTTTCCCAGCCGCGAGTCGCTCGTGCTCAGCGTGTACCGCAAGGAGATCGACGCGATGGTGGCGCTGGCGGGGACGCTGCTCGCCAGGCACGCGCCGCTGCACGCCTTCCGCACCTGGTGCGATCGCCTGGCGAAGTTCGGGCGGATGAAATACGGCGTCGCCGACATCGTGCACGCGGCCGCCTCCGAGCAGGACGTGCACGGGACCTACCTGCCGATGATCGGCGCGGTCCGTCAGCTGATCGAGGCGTGCGAAGGCTCGGGCGAGATTCGCCGGGGGACCGATCCGGAAGACTTCCTCGTGCTCCTCGGTCTCCTGTGGCGCATCCCGCCAACCGCCGCGGGCGAGGCGCGCGTGAAGCGGATCGTGGCGCTCGCCCTCCGCGGGCTCGGCGCGGAAGAGGCGAGGTAAGGCGCGATGCGCAGCGGATCTCGGGCAGCACTGCTGGGCGGCTTCGTCGTCGCCGTTTCACTTTCTGCGTGCGGCGGGAGCAAGCCGCCGGAGTGCCCCTGCCAGGCGGCACCGGCAGCTACGCACCTCGATCCTCCGTCGAGCCCGGAGCTCGACGCGCTTGCCCGCGAGCGAGTCGACAAGGCGCTCCAGGTGATCAAGCTGCGCCAGGCGATGTACGAGCGCGGTGCGATCTCGCTCGAGGACTTCCTGCGCAGCTACCGTGAAGCGGCGCTGGCCGTGCGCGAGTCGAGGCTGGCGAAGGCGGAGCGGATCACTCGCCTGCGCACGTACGCCGACTCGGCGGAGAAGATCCGCGATCTGATGCGCACCCGCGCCCAGAGCGGCGCCGTCACCCCGGCGGACGTCGCCTCGAGCGAGCTGGCCGAGGTCGAGGCGCGCTACTGGCTCAAAGAAGCCGCGGACTCGCGCTAGTCTCTGTACCGTGAGACTTCCCGCGCACTTGCTTCGCACCACGGTGGCGCAGTCGGCCAGTGACCTGGCGGTCTCGTTCAACCTGGTCTTCGGCAAGCGAATGCTCGCGCCGGCGCACTACGTGCCGGAGATGATGACGCCCGAGGGGCAATCCACCGGCGGTGGAAAGCAGGCGATGCAGAGGCTCCGCCTCGTGCCGCTCGACGCCGGCTTCACCAACCTGGTGTTCGGCAGCGCCGTCGCGCCCGAGCGGACCGTGGAGCTGCGCACCTTCGAGGCGCTCGACGAGGCGCACCGCGCGCACTTCGGCGACCAGGCGGTGCAACTGGAGCGAGCTGGCTATGCCACCCTGGTGCTCGAGGTGCAGGGCTTCTTCGAGAAGGAGGGGTTCACCATCACGCTGGTCGAGCCGAGCGAGCCGTCGGCGCCGCGGGCCTCACCGGGAGCGCCGCGATCACGGAACGGGCTGATGGCGGGGTTCGCGCTGGGCGCCGCCGCCGTGGTGCTCGCCGCCACCGCCTTCTACCTCGCGCATCGCTGAAACCGCGGCGGCGCGGCGGCAGTCCTCAGACGGCGAGCGCCTCGGGCTCGTGGTCGGACACCGGGAATCCGAGGTGGGCGAGCACCTCGTGCATCTTCTGGACGGTGAACGGCTTGGCGACACACGCGTCGATCCGACCGAGACCGCGGGGCCGTCCGCGATCCGCCTCCGCCGTCAGGAGCACCACCTTCATGCGCGCAAAGCGCGGGTTGGCGCGGACGAAGCCGACCAGCTGCGCGCCGCTCATGACCGGCATGTTCAGGTCGAGCACGGCGAGATCGGGGACCTGCGGGCTCGCCAGCTGCTGCAGCGCCTCCACACCGTTCTTGGCTTCCACCAGGGTCGCAAAACCCTGCGTGCCCAGGAACCGGACGATGAGCGTGCGGATCAAACTCGAGTCGTCGACGACGATGGCTTTCATGTGCTCCTGGGAGAGGACGGACATCTGCGGAGGAACTGAACCCCACCCCGTCTCGAAATGCGTCGATTCACGTATCCTCGCGCCCGTGCCCCTCCGAGCCGTCGCCCTGGTGGCCGTCGCCGCGACAGCCGCGTTCGTCGCGGGATGCGCGCGAGCCACCGAGCCTCCACAGTCGACCACCGCCGCTCCGCCCGTCGCTGACGCCGCGTCGACCGCCGTGCCAGACGCCGCGCTCGACCCACCGAGCCCCTTCGTCATCGTGGCGAGGGGACCGACGGCGCAGGCCATGCCGTACGAGACGCCGCTCGACAGCGTCGGCGTCCCGATGGCGCTGGTGCGCCGGCTCGCCGGCGGCGGGCTGGTGGTCGCCTCCCAGTTCGCGCGAGCGCACGCCGACGGGCCGGGCCCGCTCTCGGTGGAGCTGCTCGGCCGAGGGCTGGAGAACGAGGTGCTCTACAGCGCGGCCATCGTGCAAGGGGGCGAAGGGCTGCGCTGGGTGTGGACGGACGCCTCGCTGTCGGTCGTCGTCGCCGAGAGCGACGGAAACAGCGGCCCGGGGCTGGCCAGCTACCAGCTGGGCGCGACCGGCTTCAAGCAGACGCGGCCGTCGTCCGGCCTGTCGAGCGCCGTCCTGCGCGACGGCAGCGTGCTCGCCCTCGAGCGGCGCGCCTTCGAGATCCCCGACAGCTCGATCTACCCCAAGGGCTCCGAGTACGCGCAGAACCAGTGGAGCCTCACGCCGGCGCGGATCGTGGTGCTCTCCGGCAAGGCGATCGCTCCGGCGATCCCCGCTGGCGCCTGCGCGAAGCAGATGAGCGCCGCGACCGATGGCACGCTCGTGGTCCTCGTCGACGATTGCGCCGTCACGGCAGCGAGGAACGGCGTGCTGCGCTTCGCCCCGTCGGTCGCCCAGGCGAAGGTCGAGTGGTTCGCCGGGCGCGACGCCGACGGCAGCGTCCCCGACGACGTCTCCGCGTCCGTGGCGACGGCGAACGAGATCTACGTCTCCGAGAGGGACCACCTGCACACCTGGAACGGAAAGGAGTGGAGCGATGACGCTCCGTTCCCCCGCCAGAGCCTCGTGTCGCTCTCGCGCGCACCGGACGGCGCTCTCTGGGCGGTGCGCAGAGGCGCCGGCGGCAAGGGCTCGCAGCTCGTGAAGCGGAGCGCCGGAGGCTCGACGTGGAGCACGTTCGCCCTGCCCGCCGCGCCTGCCGACAAGCTGGACGAGCAGGCGTATGCCGTCCCGACCTTCGACCACCCCGACTTCTTCATGGTGAGTGCGCTCCCCGAGGACCAGGAGATCCGCGCGGCTACCCCGGGCGAGCTGATCGCGTACAGCGTCGACGCCACGGCCGACGAGGTCCTCGTGCTGGCGACCGTGGAGCACGAGGCCTTCGTCCTCTCGACGGCACCGCGTGCCCCGGTCGCGCGGCTCCCTTCGATCCCGGTGCAGCGCGCGCGGCTGGCGCAGAGTCTCCCTCGCGAGCTCGCCTCGGCGAAGGCCTGCAAGAAGAGCTTCCTCTCGTTTCCCGAAGCGACCACCGCCGAGGCGCTTCGCGCCGCTGTCGGCGATGCGGCCACGATCGGCGAGGCCACCGTCGAAGGGGAGAAGCGCCTCGTGGTGTACGGCGAGCGAAAGACGATCGACCGGGCGGCCACGCGCGCAGCTGCTCTCGCACCGAGGCGGCTCTGTGGACCCGCGGTGGTCGAGCGCTCGCTGTAGTCTCGCGCGATGCACTCGCAGCTCGCCGCTCTCGTCGCCACCGTTGCGCTTTTCACGGGGTGCGCCTCGGCGCCGGCACCGGCTCCGCACGAGGCGCCCGCGGCTCCCGCAGCCGCCACGAGCTCACCGGCCGCGCCCGCGTCTCCGGCGCTGGCCGCCACCGGAGCGTACGGCTCCCGGCAGATCGAGACCGCCTGCAACGGCGTCGACGACGACGGCGACGGTCTCGTCGACGTGCTCCTGCCCGCGGGACCGAACGTCTGCCAGACGGGCCGACCGGGGACGTGCGGGCAAGGCTTCGCGACGTGCATCGGCACCCAGCGTGTCTGCCTCGCTCCGCCGCCGGTACCGGAGGTGCGCGACGGGCTCGACAACGACTGCGACGGGAAGATCGACGACGTCGCGCCGGCGCACGTGCACCCGCGCGCGCTCGTGCTCGCACCGACGTACGCGTGGAGCGACGCCCGCGCGGACATCGACGACATCGTCACGCTGCTCGCGCAGGGCGGCATCCCCTTCGACGAGCAGGTCGATCCGAAGACGTGGGACGCGTCGCTGGACGCGCTGGCGACGCCCGACGCGTACACCCTGGCGATCCTCCCGGGCTACCTGGTGAGCTCCGCGCTCGGTCCGGCGCGGCGCGACAAGCTACGCGCCTTCGCCGAGCGCGGCGGCGTCGTCGTCCTCTTCAAGCCGCTCGCCGACGAAGGAGCCAAGGCGGCGCTGGAGCTCGCCGGCCTGCGCAGCTCCACCCGACGTCACGACGTGCTCGATCTGCGCTTCGAGGACACGCTGCCGGGCGCCTTCGCCGATCTCGACAGCCCGGAGGAGCGCACCCTCCCGCTGAACCGCGAGCCCGGTCCCGACGCGATCGAGAGCTACGCGCTGGAGCCGGAGCCGGGGACGGAGATCGTCGCGCGCGGACACGTGCCGGGGACCGAGGCGTCGCCCGCAATCATCACGCGGCGCGCTGTCGGCAAGGGGGCGGTGTACGCCTTCGGCCACGACCTCGCCAGCTTCGCCCACGCGCGCTGCTACGTGAACTGCTTCGAGCCGTCCGGCGACGTGCTCCGCCTGTTCCTCCAGGGCGCCTTGCGCGAGAGCGCCGGCGGTCACGTCGTGGTCAAGCACACCGTCCCCGGGGCGGCGTCGTCGGCGCTCCTGATGACCCACGACGTCGACGCGCCCGACGCAGACAGGAGCGGCGCGTGGGGCAAGCCGGGCGCGCTGCAGATGGCCGACGCGGAGAAGGCGCGCGGGGTGCCGGCGACCTTCAACATCACCACCGACTACGTGGCCGGTTACTTCGCGCCCGAGATGGTCACCGCGCTCTGCGACCTCGGCATGTGCCCGATCGGCGCGCACAGCGTGGTGCACTCGCGCGACTTCACCCACTTGCCGCGGGGGACCTGCGCGGAGACACGCGCGACCTACGGTGCCCGATCGACGCTGTCGCTCTGCGGCGAGATCCACGTGTCGCTCGACATCCTCCGCCGCATCACCGGCCGCTCGCCGCGCGTCTGGCGCTCCCCCTACCTCGAGATCAACCCGGCGGAGTTCTCCGTCATGGCCGAAGCCGGCGTCGCCTACGACAGCAGCTTCGGCATCGGCGATCTTCCGTACAACCTTCCGCTCGATCTCGAGCACTTCGGGCTGCACCAGGACCGCTTCCAGCACGCCAGGCTGCTGGAGATGCCGGTCACCGGCGAGGACGGCAGTGACACCTCCGCGGCCGGCCCGTACCACCGCCAGGAGCTCCAGCCGTCGTCGCGCGCCGAGTTCGTCGACGCATGGGAGTACATCGCGCTCAACAACCTGCGCAACCGCAGTTTCACGACCATCCTGGTGCACCCGTCACGCGGGCTGAACCAGCCCATCGAGAACCTGCAGACCAAGGTGCAGGCGGTCTCCGAGCTGCTCGACCGCGTGGCGCCGCTCGACCTGGTGACCCGGCGGATGGAGGACATCGGCGACTTCTGGCGCGCGCGCCTCGAGGCGAACCTCGACGCCACCTACGACGACGCCAGCGGCTACCGCGGCACGCTCGCCATCGGCAAGACCACCGCGCCCGGACTCACGCTGGAGTTCGGCGACGTCGTCACCCGCTTCACCTGCGCCGCCTGCGGCCCCACCGAGGTGCACGGCAAGCGCGTCGTGATCACCGGCGCGCTGCCGGTGGGAACGCGCGCGTCCTTCGTGGCGTCGACGCGGTGAGATTGGCTGTCAGAACGACGGGCTGCGGTACGTCCGGTACGCCAGGTACCCGAGCATCGCGGCCAGCCCGACCCCCTGGGTGAGCCAGCGAAACGAGCCTCCGTGCGTGCTCGTCACACCCTGCGTGCTGACGAACATGGCGATGCCGAAGGCGAGCGCGGCGACGGCGGCGATGGCCAGCGGCACGACGAAGACGAGGCGCCGATCGACCGGCCGATCGGCAGGCAGCGCCTCGAGCTCCTCCGGACGCAGCGTCGCCTCCAGCACCAGGTTCCGCCGCGCAGCCTCCGGATCGAGGCTGTCCGGCGCCTCGGCGCGCCGCACTTCATGCGGACGCGGCACCGCATCCTCGGCGGGGTTGGGCCGATCGGCCTCGCGGTAGGCACCATCGTCGTGCCGGGACGTGGGCGCGGGGAAGCCGGACATCCACTGAGGATAGTTAACGAAACTACAAAAATCTCCGATGACGCGTTGCAACTCCCACTCGCAGCGGCGCCTCACTGGAAAAGTCCGCCAGATCACGGATTTGCTCGCACAAAAGGTCGCCGCGACACACACCCGACACGTTGTTTAGACAAGCACCCCGATGAGCGAAGGCTAGACCCCCGGCCATGCTCCTCCGGTCGCCTTGGTCTCGCCTCGCGTGCCTCGGTCTCGTCTTCCCGCTCACCGGCTTCGGCATGCTCGCCGCGTGCTCGAGCGCCGCGGACTCGTCGACGCAGTCTTCGGATCTGTCGGACACGACGAAGAAGACCGACGCGGCGGACGGCGGCTCCGGTACCGCCGAGGCGCGCACGGCAGCGCACCTGACGGCCATCGAGAGCGACGCCACCGAGCTGGTCAGCTTCCTCGCCGGCGTGCCCAAGGGGGGCGACCTGCACCATCACCTGTCCGGCGCGGTCTACGCGGAGACGTATCTCGGCTGGGCAGCCACGGCGAAGGACTGCCTGGAGACGGCGACGGGCGATTACTACCTCTCGATCGACGACGGCTGCACGTACACCGGCGACGTCGCCATCCCCGCTTCCACGGCGGCCCTGTACACCCAGGCGGTCGAGGCGATGAGCATGCTGAACTTCGTCGCTTCGTCGACGGAGACGGGGCACGACCACTTCTTCGCCACCTTCGACAAGTACGGCGAGATGAGCGGCACGGCGCACCACGGCGTGTCGCTGGCCGACGTCACCACCCGCGCGGCGAGCGAGAACGAGCTGTACATCGAGCCGATGCTCACCTCGAACTCCACGGCGGAGGACCTGGGGACGAGCACGTGGACGGCCGATCACGGCACGGCGACGATGACGGCGGCGGACTTCGCCACCTTCCGCACGCAGCTCCTCGCCGCCTCCACCTGGTCGACGGCCGTGAGCGCCATCACCAGCGACATCACCACCACCGAGTCGAGCTCCGAGGCGACCCTCGGTTGCTCCGGGACGACGCCGCCGGCGGCCTGCGCGGTCACCACCCGCTACCAGGAGTACATCTCGCGCAGCGGCGCCGCTCCGGCGGTCTTCGCCCAGATGGTCGCGGCCTACGAGGCGGCAGTGACGGAGCCGAAGCTCAAGGCGCTCAACCTGGTCGGACCGGAGGACGGGACGACCGCGCTAGAGAACTACGACCTGCAGATGTCCATGCTGCAGTACCTGAACGGCGTGTACGCCGGAAAGAGCCCGCTGCGTCTGGCGCTGCACGCCGGCG
>JAMFST010000419.1 GCA_026225435.1 Labilithrix luteola | reverse complement strand
GCGCTCGCGCGGCACCTGCAGATGCAGGACATGCGCGACGACCAGGGGAGGGCGCTCCCGGCCATCGCGTTGACCGCCTACGTGACCGAGCGCGATCGCGCCCGCGCTCTCTCCGCCGGCTTCCAGGCGCACGCCGCCAAGCCGGTCGATCCGCGCGAGCTGACGTTGACCGTGGCCAACGTGCTGCGCGGCCACGTCTCGTCCGGCAGCTTCAAGGTGGCCAAGCCCTTCAAGCCACCGCCGGTCTGATCAATCGCCGAGCCAGAACTCGCTCTCGCCGCGGGTCTCGCCCAGCTCGGCGCGCCTGGCCTCCTCGCGCTTGCGCAGCTCCACGCGGCGGATCTTGCCGGAGATGGTCTTGGGGAGCTCGGCGAACTCCAGGCGGCGGATGCGCTTGTAGGGCGCGAGCTTGTCGCGCGCGAAGGCGAGGATGTCCGTCGCGGTCTGCGCCGACGCCTCGAACCCCGGCGCCAAGGCGATGAAGGCCTTGGGCACGGAGAGGCGGACCGGGTCGGGGCTGGGGACGATGGCCGCCTCGGCGACGGCCGGGTGCTCGACCAGGACGCTCTCCAGCTCGAAGGGGCTGATCCGGTAGTCGCTGCTCTTGAAGACGTCGTCACCGCGTCCGACGAAGTGGTAGTAGCCCTCGTCGTCGCGCATCGCCTCGTCGCCGGTGCGGTAGTAGCCGTCGGCCATCACCAGCGCCGTCTTCTCCGGGTCGTCGGAGTACCCGACCATCAGGCCCGCCGGACGCGGCTCGAGGAGCAACGAGAGCTCCCCCTCCCTGGCCGGCTTGCTCTCGTGATCGATCGGCGCCACCTGGTAGCCCGGAAGCGGGCGGCCCATCGAGCCGAGGATCACCTTCTGCCCCGGCGAGTTGCCGATGACCGCGGTGGTCTCGGTCTGCCCGAAGCCGTCGCGGATGGTCAGGCCCCAGGCCGCGCGCACCTGCTCGATGACCTCGGGGTTGAGCGGCTCGCCGGCGCTGACGGTCTCCTCGAGCGCCGCCGGCTTTTGGCCGAGCGCCTCGAGGATGAGCATGCGCCACACCGTGGGCGGCGCGCACAAGCTGGCGACCTTCTCCTCGGCCAGCACCTGCATGGTCGCCTTGGCCGAGAAGCGCGCGTAGTCGTGGACCAGCGAGGTGGCGCCCGCGTTCCACGGCGCGAAGATGCAGCTCCACGCGTGCTTGGCCCAGCCCGGGGAGCTGATGTTCTGGTGGACCGAGCCTTCGCGGATGCCGATCCAGTACATCGTCGACAGGTGGCCGATCGGGTAGCTGCGCTGCGTGTGGAGCACGAGCTTCGGCTTGGCGGTGGTGCCGCTGGTGAAATAGAGGAACAGCGGATCGTCGGTGCCGATCGGATCCTTCGCGGTGAAGGAGGCATCGGCGCTGTACAGATCCTCGTAGCGGGTGAAGCCCGGAGCGGACGCGCCGCCCACGAGGATGAGCCTCAAGTTTTTCCCCGAGACGCTCTTCACCGCCGCGGCGCGCTCGATGCCGCTCTCGTCGACGATCAGCGTCGTCACCTTGCCGCGGGTCACGCGGTCGTCGATGTCCGCCTGCGTCAGCTGCGTCGTCGAGGGGATGAGCACCGCGCCGAGCTTCATCGCCCCCAGCACCAGCTCCCACAAGGGCGCGACGTTGGGCAGCATCACCAGGATGCGGTCACCCTTTGCCACTCCGTTGTCTGCCAGCCAGCGGGCCACCCGCGTGGAGCGCTCGCTCATCTCCGCGTAGGTGACGCCGACTGTGGCAGTCGCGGAGACGATCTTGAGGGCGAGGCGCGAATTGCCACGCGCGTACGCGTCGAACCAGTGCGTCGCCCAGTTGAAGCTCGGCTCAGCCGGCCAGCGGAACTCGCGGTAGGCCGCGTCGTAATCGCCCCGGTTCTTGAGGAGCACCTCGCGCGCGCGGAGGAATTCGTCGCCGATCGTCATGCTTCGATTCATACCGCCGGATTTGCGGTCGAGCCGAGCAAAAGGAACCGAGCGGGCACGACATTCGCTTACGCTCTGTCGACTTCTCAGGAGGAGAACCATGGTGGATACGAAATCGAACGATCCCTTCGTCATCGACGTGCAGGCGCTGCGCAAGCGGGCGCGCGACAACATGAAGGACGGCGCCGTCACCAACAATTACGGTGGCAACACCGAGGCCGCCGTGAAGGTGCTCAACGATGCCCTCGCGACGGAGATCGTCTGCTGGCTCCGCTACACCTTCCACGCGATCACCGCGCAGGGGCTGTCGAGCGAGGGCGTGAAGGCGGAGTTCACCGAGCACGCCGCCGAGGAGCTCGGGCACGCGCAGCTGCTCGCCGAGCGTATCAACCAGCTCAACGGCAAGCCGAACATGAACCCGGAGGGCCTGGCGACGCGCTCGCACAGCCAGTACGTCGAAGGGGCCAACCTGGTCGACATGATCCGCGAGAACCTCATCGCCGAGCGCATCGCCGTCGAGAGCTACCGCGAGATGGTCCGCTACTTCGCCGACAAGGATCCGGTCACCCGGCGCCTCATCGAGGAGTTCCTCGCCAAGGAGGAGGAGCACGCGGACGACATGAACGACCTCCTCTCGGCGCACGATCCGGAGCCGAAGAAGTCGTGAGCGCCTTCGCGCTCGCAACGACTTCTTCGTAACGACAGTAGCGAGAAGGGCCCGGACACCCGGGCCTTTCTTATTTGTCCTTCTGTACAGCGGCGGCCGTGGCCACCAGCGTGACCGTCGCTTGCTCGACGCTGGCACCGGTGGGCGGGTTGGTCTTGCTGACGCTGACCACCACGCGCACCGCCTCGGTGTCGCGCAGGAGGCGCTGGACCACGCGGCTGGCCACCGTCTCGAGCAGGCGGAACGAGGCGACGGTCCCCTCGGCGACCACCAGGTTGGCGATGCGGTCGTAGTTGAACGCCTCGTCGATGCGGTCCTTGGTCGGCAGGAGCGCGGCCGGCAGGTCCACCTCCACGTCGACGAGAAAGTCCTGGAACAGCTGCCGCTCCGACTTCGACACGCCGTGCTTGGCGCGGAAGCGGATGCCCTTCAACTTCACCGAGTAGTGCGCGACCGGCAGCGAGCCGGCTTCCGGGCTGGCCATCGTCACACGCCGGCCCCGGCGAGGTGCGTCTCGTCGTTCCATCGTTCGATCACCCGCTCGTCGTGCTCGTAGCCGAGACGGCTGATCGACGCCGGGTCGAGCATGAACGAGCGCCCGCGCTCGGCCGGCAGACCGATCCAGCGCGCTGCCAGCACGCGCAGCACGTGCCCGTGGGCGAAGAACATGGCGGGGCGATCGCCGCTCGCCGCCTTGGCGATCATCCGGTCGCAGCGCGCGGCGACCTGATCGCCCATCTCGCCGTCGGGGCAGCCGTCGCGCCACATCCACCAGCCGGGGCGGCCGACGCGGATCTCCTTGCTCGTCTTGCCCTCGTACTGCCCGTAGTGCCACTCGATGAGATCGTCGTCGAGCTGCACGCCGTCGCTCTTGCCGGCGAGGCGACAGGTCTCGCGCGCGCGCTCGAGAGGGGAGGACCAGACGCGCGCGTCGATCCCGGCGAGCACTGGCGCGAGCAGCGCCGCCATCTTCTTCCCGCGCTCGGTCAGCGGGATGTCGCTCGTGCCGGTGTGCTTGCCGTCCCGGCTCCACTCGGTCTCGCCATGTCGCACCAGATAGATGGGCTGCTTCGTGGAGCTCACACGCGATCTGATACCACCGCGCGCCCCTTAAATGCACGAACGGCACGGGGCGAACCCACGTGCCGTCCTTGAAAATCCTCTCGCTCAGCTCAACTGAGGTGGGCGAGAAGTCGCCGGAAAGGCTGCAAAGCTAGGGAGGGCGAGGGAGCCGTACTTATGTACGGCGACCGACCCCGACCGACGATTTGCGGCCTTTCCGGCGGCTTATCGTCCGCCTCACCCAGTCTTGCAGCCGCCCTGGCCCTTGCAGGCGTTCTGACCCTTGCAGGCGTTCTTGTCGGTCTTGCAGCCGCCGTTGCCCTTGCAGCTGTTCTGGCCCTTGCAGGAGTGCTTCGCGGGATCCGCAGAGCCCGCCGCCGGGGTGGTGGTGGTGGTGGCCGAGGCCGAGGTGGACGACGGGTCCGAGGCCGCCGGCTGGGCGGAACCCCCACAGGCAACTGCGCCGAGGACGATGCCGCTCGCCGCAGCGGCGAGGAGAGTGTTCGAGATCTTCATGGAAAAAGACTCCTTTCGAGGGGAAGCTACGCGGTGAACGGGACGCAGTTTCCAGGATTCGCGATCAAACGGCAACAATCCTCG
>JAMFST010000037.1 GCA_026225435.1 Labilithrix luteola | reverse complement strand
GCTCGCCAGCACCAGCCGGTCGAGCGGGCGCACGATCAAGCGGGTCATCGAGGTGTACAGAAAGACGAGCAGCGCCAGCGCGAAGAGGGCGAGGTACCAGGTGAGCAGCCGCAGCTCGGGGGCCATCGCCGGGCGCGCTTGCTCCGGGCGAAAGCGCACCGCGGCCCCCTCGTCATTTCCGCAGCGCACCGGGATGGTGAAGCCGCGGTCGGCGTCGGCCAGCACGCGGCTGTGCGGCTCGCGCGCATGGAGCGGGTTCGACCGCGTGCCCACCGCCACGGTCGCCTCGGGGGTGCGCACCAGGATGCCATCGACGCCGTCGGAGGCGCGCAGGAGTCGCTCGAGCGCCTCGGGGCGCGGATCGGCGCAGGCGAGGTGACCCATCGTGTCGGCCACGGCCTCGACGGCGCGCTGGTGGGCGTTCGCCACCTGGTCGGTGGTCAGCCAGGCGATGGCGAGGAACAGCGGCACGAACGCCAGCACGGTGATGCCACCGATGGCCAGCACCAGCCGCAGGCGCAGCCCGACCCGCCCCGGCTCCCGCGGCGTCGGCTCGCTGATCGACGGCGGCGCCGCCTCGGTCACGGCGTCGCGGGGGCGGGTGACTTGTCTTGCGCGAGGTAGTCGACCATCACGTTCCAGTCGTCCTCGGACAGGTGCACGCGGTCACGGTGGCGCGCGAGGGCGACGTCCAGCTCCGCGCGGGTGCGCTGCCCGGGGTCGACGCGCTTGTGGCACTGCCCGCAGCGCGAGCGGTGGACCGCGGCGACGTGCGCGTACTCCGGAGGAACAGCCGGTCCCGGAGGCACGCAGGCGGCGAGCAGGGCAGCGCCCGCGGCGGCCAGGAGGAGCTCGACTCTCATGCAAGCCTTCATATCCGAGCGACGACGATCCCTTCCGCCAGATCGTGCTCGAGCGCGAGGACCGTCTCGCCCACCTCGACCACGATGACCGGCTTGCGTTGATGCACCAGGAGCTCGACTCCCGGCAAGATCCCCAGCGCCGCCAGCTTGTCGATGCGCGAAGGGGTCGCCTCGACGTGGTGCACCAGCACGTGGTCGCCCGGCTTCACGTCGACCAGCGTGTACGGCTTGGCGGAGTCGGTCACGGGAGCGGTCGCGGGGTCGGGGACTGTCACGTCAGGTCGCGACCGCGGGGCGCTTCTTCTTGAACAGGTTCGTCACCAGGTTCACCAGCTTGGACTCCGGCGGGAACTCGTAGCCGCACGACGGACACGTGACCAGGCCGCAGCCCTTGGCCATCGGACAGCCGTGCTCGCAGGCCGCGGCCTCCTCCTTGGTGAAGTCGTGACCGCACATCGAGCATTCGATCATGGCGTGCGTCCTTTCGTTCTCAGAAGAGTGCCTTGAAGTGGCCAGCCAGCGAGAAGCCGCCGCGGACCATCCAGCCGACGAGCACCGCGTAGGGGAAGATGAAGCCGCACATCGCCATGCCGACCTTCCAGCCGCGCTCCTTGACGATCATGAACACGTTGGCGATGCAGGGGATGAAGAGCGTGATGGTGACCATCGAGACGGCGATGTCCGCCGTCGAGAGCTGCCCGCCGCGCGCCAGATCGAGCAGGCCGGCGGCGCCGAAGTCGCGGCGGAGGAAGCCGATGAGGAGCGCCTCGCTGACCTTGTCCGAGACCAGCCGGTCGCGGGTGAAGCCGAGCACGCCGTGGACGATCGGCTCGCCGGCGCGGTGCACGTAGACGAGGAGGTCGAACTTATCGAGGACGAAGAGGAGCGCGGTGCCGGCGAGGAAGAGCGGTACGGCCTCGCGCAGGTACCACTCGATACGGGCGAAGGTCTTGGTCGCCAGGTTGCCGATCTGCGGGCGGCGGATGGGCGGCATCTCGAGGAGGAAGTCGCTCTTGTCGCCGGGGATGACCTTGGCCGAGACCCAGCCGACGATGCCGATGGTCAAGACGACCGAGGCGACCCAGGCGACGCTGGCGATGGGGCTGGTGCGCTGCATGAGCGCGAAGACGACGCTCAGCTGCGAGCTGCAGGGGATGCCGAGCGCGAGGAGCAAGGTGACGAGCACGCGCTCCTTCTTCGTCTCGAGGATGCGCGCGGTGAGCGTGGCCATGGTGTCGCACCCGAGGCCGAGCACCATGGGGAGCACCGCCTTGCCGTTCAGGCCGATCATCTGCAGGTGCCGGTTGGCCATGACCGCGAGGCGCGGGAGATAGCCGGAGTCTTCCAGCAGGGAGAAGACGAAGAAGAACGTGGTCACCACCGGGAGCACGATAGCCACGGCGTAGGTCACGCCCATGGTCAGCATGCCGTACGTCCCGACGAAGAACGCGGTGAGCAGCGGGATGCCGAGCCAGGTGAAGAAGGCGAAGGCGGTGCGGTTGGCGAAGCCGCTCCAGATGCGCGCCTCGCCGGGGGCGCCGTTGGTGCCCTTGCCTGGCGCGTAGAAGTCGATGCGGGCGCTCGGATCGGCGACGTAGGCGCCGTCGGTCTTCACCTGAGCGAGCACGCTGGTGCCGTCGGGGGCCACCTTGGCGGCGGGCGTGCCGGCGGGGACGACGAGGAGCCGCTCGGCCCCTTCGGCGGCGGTGTCACCGGCGGCGAGATCGGCGGCGACCGGCGCGGTGAGCTCGATGCGGGCGCTGGTGTTGCCGAAGGCGTCGTTCTCGAGGAAATCGACGGCGGTGCCGGCGCCGAACTCGCCGACGATCTTGTAGGCGAAGAAGAGGACGACGAGCAGGATGGGGACGCCCCACACCGGGTGCGTCGCCAGGCGGCCGAAGGCGCGCGAGCTGTCGCTGTCCTTGTGGTCGCCGACCTTGGCGAAGTAGCCGAGAGCGGCGAGGCCGACGAGCGCGCCGGTGACGGGGGCGATGGCGGCGGCGAACGGCGGGACGAGGCTGGTGAAGAACCAGACGAAGTAGCCAGCGGCGAAGGCGAAGGCGAGCTTCCAGGCGGCGACGCGCGCCTGCACGTGGCGGCGGACGACGATGGCCGAGAGCGGGAAGGCGAGCGCGAAGAGCACCGCCGAGCTAAGCGACAAGACGGTGAAGCCGCCGAACCACCACGAGGCGATGGCCGAGCCGACCGCCGCGGTGAAGAGCGAGATGGGCCAGGTGACCGGCTTGCTCCCCTCGGTGGCGCTGCGGCTCTTGCCGTCGCGCTTCGTCTGCACCGCACGGACGATCGCCTGGGCGCGGCCGAGGCGCAGCTTGTTGAGCAGCGCGAACACCGGCATCGAGTGCGCGGCGCTGAGCGCTTCGGCCTCGACCCGGGCCAGCTCGCGGACCTCGGGAGCGACCAGCGTGTCGAGCGCGCCGCCGAGCCCGCGGTCTCCGGAGAGGAGCAACGTGGCGACCGCGCGCGGCGCCACTTCCAGCGAGGTGCCGGCGTCGACGAGGCGCGTGATGACCCGCCCGATGGCGGCCTCCACGTCCTCGGGAAACTTCGGGATGCAGGGGAGCGGCGCGCGCAACGCCCGCACCTGCGCGGGCGACTCGTCGCTGATGGGCGCGCTGGTCTCGGTCTCGCCAGTCGACGACGCGCGCACCAGGTAGTGCCGGATCGGGTCGATCCCTTCGCCGCGGATCGCCGCCGAGCTGTTCACTTCGATGCCGGTCAGCTCCGCGCGCAGCTGGTCGAAGTCGAGCACCAGACCGCGCGCCGCGGCCTCGTCGGCCATGTTCAGGTTGAGCAGGAACGGCACGCCGAGCTCGGCGAGCTGGAACGTCATCAAGAGGGTACGCGCGAGGTTCTTCGCGTCGCCCACCTGCACCAGCGCGTCCTGCCGCTCGGTCAGGAGGATGTCGCGGGTGACCGCCTCGTCCTCGCTCATGGCGACGAGGTTGTTCGTCCCCGGCGAGTCGAGGAGCTCCCAGGGCTCCGACGATCCGTCTTCGAACGAGATCTTGCCGCGGGTGATCTCCACGGTGGTGCCTGGATAGTTGGACACCGTGACGTAGCGGCCGGTCAGCGCGCCGAAGAGGACGCTCTTGCCGACGTTGGGGCTGCCGACGAGCAGCGCTCGCTTGCGGGCATGTGCCTCGTGCGGTGTCCCGGACTCGGAGACACGCGGAACCTCACGAAGGCCAGACGGCTCCTCCGCCGCAGAGACCCGCGGTTCCTCGAATTTGAAAGTCATAATCAGCCCACGTCCACAGTGAACCGTCAGCCATCGCGCCGCAAGCCTCCGGCGGCTCGGTCAGATGCCGAAGATGTCTTTCACGACGCGGGCGATGCCGCCGCCGGTTGCGCTCGTCTCCTCGAGCACGTGGGTGCCGGCTGCCTTCACCTCGTCGGGCGCCTGGCCCATCACGAAGCTGCGGCCCGCGACCTCGAGCATGGGCACGTCGTTCCACCAGTCGCCGACGCAGACCGTCTCATCGAGGTCGATGCCGTGATGGTCGGCGAGCCAGGAGAGCGCGGTCGCCTTGGTGCCGACCTTGGCGCGGGCGATCATCGCCCACATGCCGGGGATCTGCTTGAGCGCGAAGCGGGCGAACTGGGTGTTCGGCACCGTGTGCTCCAGCGGATCGACGATGCCGGCGATCTGATCCTGCGTGCCGAAGGCGACCAGCGCGGTGATGCGGTCCTCGCCCGTCCAGGCCTCGTGCTCGGTGATCTCGGGCGTCGCGCGCAGGTCGGTCGACCAGTTCTTCACGAAGTCGAGGTACGGGCCGCCACGGTGGTCGTGGAGGATGGTCTGCTCGGCGAAGACGAAGGTGGCCGGCTGGTGCTCCGCGAGCGCCGCCTTCAGCTTGCCGAGGGCCTCGCCGGGGACGCCGTGGTGAAGCAAGGTCGCGTGGTCCTTGGCGCGGACCATGTGGCTGCCGTCGGCGCAGGCGACGGGGCCTTCGAGGAGCAGCGCCTCGGCCGACCCGCGCGTGCCGCTGTACAGCCGGCCGGTCACGATGGTGACGATCGAGCCGGAGTCGGCCAGGCGAACGAGCGCCTGGCGATCTTCCTCGTGCGGCTGGCTGTTCGAGTCGAGCAGCGTGCCGTCGAGATCCACGGCCAACAAACGCGGACGCCGCGCCGACGTGGGATTCACGCGGCGCGGCATGGCGTCACCTAGACCGATTCTGGAAGCTGACGAGGTCAGCTGGCAGCGGGTGCGGCGGCGACGGCCGGGTAGACCGAGACCTTCTGCCGGTCCTTCGTGCGCCACTCGTACTTCACGACGCCGTCGATGAGGCTGAAGAGCGTGAAGTCCTTGCCGAGACCGACGTTCTTGCCGGCGGCGAGGGTTGCCCCGACCTGGCGGACCAGGATGTTGCCCGCGCGGACGACTTCGCCCCCGTAGACCTTCACGCCGCGACGCTGCGAATTCGAGTCACGACCGTTGCGCGTGCTGCCTGCGCCTTTTTTGTGAGCCATGAGAGTCTCGCTTTCTCAGACGGTGACGTTGGTGATCTCGAGCGCGGTGAACGGCTGACGATGGCCGTTCTTGCGACGGTAGTTCTTTCGGCGACGGAACTTGAAGACGATGATCTTCTTGTCCCGGTCCTGGGCGACGATCTTCGCCTCGACCTTGGCGCCCGCGACGTGGGGCGCGCCGATCTTGATGGAGTCGCCGCCCACGAAGAGGATGTCGCTGAAGGTGACGGTCGTGCCGACGTCGCCGATCAGCTTCTCCACGCGCAGCTTGTCGCCCTGAGCGACGCGGTACTGCTTTCCGCCTGTCTTGATCACCGCGTATGAGACCATGATTTGCTGCAGCCCACTTTCTCGTGTTGCTTTTACTTCAGCCGGAAGGAGGCGCTCTTTTGCGGAGCGCTCCACCGCGGCGGGGTTTCCCGGAAACGGGACGCGGGAGTATACGGAGCTCGCCTCCCTTGTAAAGGGCCATCTGTCCGCGGGCCAGGTGGGTGAGGCCAGGTGGCCTCGAGTGGCGCCAGGTGCGTGGCCGACCTCCTTACCTCGACCAGGTGACGCGCAGTTGCCCCTGGCCGATGCTAGCCTAGCGCCATGCAAACGCGACGTGCGCGGAGGGAAATGACGCTCGCCCTGGCCTCGACCCTGGGCGGGTTCACCCTCGCGGCCGTGGTGAGCACGGCCTGCACCGCCATGGATCCGGGCGAGGTCGACACGGACATGGGCCCGTATCCCTCGCTGAGCAGCACGGCCAGCGCCTCGGCCACCGCGTCGTCTTCGACGGACGGAGGAGGAGGTGACGCGTCCACCAGCGGCCCGGACGGATCGACGAAGCCCGGCGATGGCGGGACCACGCCGACGGGGTGCTCGACCGCGGTCACGGCGATCCCCGGGCTGTTCGACGCCGCGCCGCCCTGGAGCTCGAGTGGGCTTCCCACGCAGACCGCCGCGTCTCTGGCGGGGAGCAAGCACAGCTTCAGCCCGCTCGGCACCAACCCATTCGGTCAGGACTGCTCCACCTGCCACAAGGCGAGTGGCTCCGCGAGCGGCTTCCAGTGGTTCATCGGCGGCTCGATCACCGACTGCACCGGAGCCGGCATCGGCGGCGCGCAGGTGGTCATGGTCACCGGCGACGGCGGCATCGTGACCGTCGTCTACACGGACACTGACGGCAACCTGTTTACCGGTTCCCCCACGCAGACCGGCTTCACGGCGATCCCCGACGGCGCACAGGTGCTGGTCCGCCTGCAGAACGGCGTGAACCAGGTCATGCCGCAAGTGCTCGCCGCGAACACGTCCCCCGGCTGCGCGAACAGCGACTGCCACGGCAAGGTCAGCCAGGGGCTCCCGCACGTTCCGTGAACGGCTGAACGGCTGACTACAGCGGAGACACCAGGAGCGTGCAGGTGCGTTTGCCGCCCTTCTCGCCTTCCTGGAAGCTGACGTCGTAGCGGCGGCCGCGAGCGAGGTTGGCGTTGCGGGTGATGCCCTCGATGAGGCCGCGCTCGAACTCGGCGGGGTAGGGGGTCTCGCAGACGATGCGCACGCGGCCGCCGGCCATCACCGAGGACCGGTAGTGCCCGACCTCGCCTTGATGGTTCAGGTGGTAGATGTCATCGAGCGCCACGAGGACGCTGATGACGTCGGGGAAGCTCGGCGGGAAGAGCGCGCTCTCGACCACCTTGGCTCCGACCGCGCGCAGCTTCGCGACGCCGACCGTGCTGGCGATCTCGCGAAGCGCGTCGAGCCAGCGCTGCACCGGCACCTGCGCGTCGGCCTTCAGGTCCGTGGTGGAGAGGTGGTGGCGCGCCAGCATCCGCCGAGCCACGTCGGGCACGAGCTGAAACGCGTCCACGGTTGCCAGTACGTTCAGGCCGCGGACCGTGGCCTTCGGGTCGATGCAAACGAATTCCACCGTGGAATCCTACGGCGAAACTCGGCGCCAATGAAGCGGCTCAGCTAGAAATCTGAACCGCGCGAGATTAATACGGTGTTCAGGCGCGCTCGAGCAGCAGGGCGATGCCCTGCCCGACCCCGATGCACATCGTGCACACAGCGGTCTTCGCCGTGCCGGCGAGCATCTGGCGCATCGCCGTGGTGACGAGACGCGCACCCGACGCGCCGAGCGGGTGACCGAGCGCGATGGCGCCGCCGTACGGGTTGACGCGCGGGTCGTCGTCGGCGACGCCGAGCTCGCGCAGGACGGCGAGCCCCTGCGCGGCGAAGGCCTCGTTCAGCTCGAGGATGTCGACCTTGTCGATCGTCTTGCCGTTGCGGGCGAGGAGCTTCTTCGTCGCCGGGACCGGGCCGATGCCCATGATGCGCGGCTCGACGCCGGCCGTCGCGAGGCCGACGATGCGCGCCTTGGGGGTGAGCCCGTG
>JAMFST010000418.1 GCA_026225435.1 Labilithrix luteola | reverse complement strand
GGTGAGCACCGTCTGCGCGTCCGCGAGCTGGAGCAGGTCGGAGAACGGGTCGGACTGCATGGCCGTACTCTGGCGCAAGTAATCCGTCCTCTCAAGCATTCAGAGTCCCGGTCCGACGTCGTACGGTGACCGCCATGACCAGTCCGCAGGCACAACGCCCCCTTGGCTCCGGATTCACCGCGGCCTCCACCGCCGCCGAGGTCCTCGCCGGCGTCGATCTCAGCGGCAAGAACGCCATCGTCACCGGTGGCTACGCCGGGCTCGGCCTCGAGACGGCGCGCGCGCTCCGTGCTGCCGGCGCGAACGTCGTGGTGCCGGCGCGCGATCTCGACAAGGCGAAGCGCGCGCTCGCCACCATCGACGGAGGGGACGCGATCACCCTCGAAGCGATGGACCTCCTCGACCCGGCGTCGATCGACGCCTTCGCCGCGCGCTACGTGGCGTCCGGACGCCCGCTGCACATGCTGGTGAACAGCGCCGGCATCATGGCCGCGCCGCTGGCCCGCGACGCGCGCGGCTACGAGTCGCAGCTGGCGACCAACCACCTCGGCCATTTCCAGCTGGTGCGCGCGCTGCGGCCGGCGCTGCTGAAGGCCGGTGCCGACGGCGAGGCGCGCGTCGTCTCCGTTTCCTCCCGCGGTCATCGCTACTCGCCCTTCGTCTTCGAGGACCCCAACTTCGAGCGGCGGGCGTACGAGCCGTTCTCGGCCTACGGGCAGTCGAAGACGGCGAACATCCTCTTCGCGGTCGCACTCGACAAGCGCGGCGAGGCGCATGGCGTGCGCGCCTTCGCGGTGCACCCGGGCACCATCGTGGACACCGACCTGGGACGCCACGTCGGGCGCGCGCAGCTGCAGAAGATGGGGGTGCTCGACGCGGAGGGAAAAGCGATCCTCGATCCGGCGCGCAACCTGAAGACCGTCGCCCAGGGGGCCTCGACGAGCGTGTGGTGCGCCGCCAGCCCACAGCTGCGCGGCAAGGGGGGCGTCTACTGCGAGAACACCGACGTCTCTCCGATCATCGCGCCGGAGACGCTGGCCGATCCGAAGAAGCTCGCGGCGCCCGAGCTGATCGGCGTGATGCCGTACGCGATCGACGCCGATACCGCCGAGCGCTTGTGGGCCGCGAGCGACGAGCTTCTTCGCCCGCGCTGACTACAACCCGTGCCAGCCGAGCGTCGCAGCCGGGAGCGGCGGCGGCTCGGCGGCGAGCACGTAGTCCACGCGGCGGTTGCGCGGCTCGTCCACCTCGTCGGCGGTCTGCACGCGCAGCGCCGCCTCGCCGAAACCCTCGTAGGCCACCGGCACACGCACGCCGTGCTGCTTGAACCAGCCGCCGATCGAGCGCGCGCGCCGCTGCGAGAGCGCGAAGTTGTGCGCCGCAGTGCCCACCGTGTCGGTGTGGCCCACGATGTATAAAGTCACATTTACCAGGTCGACGTGTTTCCCCGCGACCACCCCGATCGCCTTGAGGCTCGCCTCGAGCTTCGGCGTCTCGCTCGGGCGGATGACGTCCGAGTCGGTCTCGAAGTTCACCTCCTCGTGCGGCACCTCCGCCTTCCACGGGGTGATGGCGACGCCCGCCCAGTAGCCGGTGGTGGCGTGGCCGATGACCTCGATACGCGCCACCACCTCGCCGGAGCTCGGGCTCCAGGTACAGGTGAGCGGCGTGCCAGGCGCCTCGCCGTGGAAGGCGATGTCGGCGTCGGAGAGCACCGTGCCCGACTCGCCGATCACCTTGACATGGACCATCTGTACCGGCTGATCGAGCGAGACGACCAGCGTGTGACCGGGGAGGCTGACCTTCGCGCGGTCCACGGTCACCTTCACGTGCTTGCCCGCCGGGACGGCGCCGGGGGTTTCGCCGGGATCGGCGACGGCGGCGGACGGAGCGAGCGTCAGGGCAAGAGCAGCGATCGCGACGAGGCTGCGGAGAGGTGAGCGCATGCACGCCGAGCTTCGCACAACCTCCCGCGCGACATGAGCGACATCCTCGCTCTCACCACACCGAGCACGGCCGCGCGACCGGCTTGCAGGCGAACGCCTGCTGGAAGTCGGGTGAGCTCGCAAGCGGACCGTCGATGCGGAACCTGGAAGGCGGGTGGATGTCGCTCTTCACCATCTTGCGCTGCGCCTCCAGGCGAATCTCGTCGCCGCGGAACTGACCGTACGAGAGGAAGAACTGCTGCTCGGGGGTGAAGCCGTCGATCGTCGGCACCGGATGCCGCTCGCGGGCACGCGCGAGCGCCTGGAACGACAGCCGCACACCGGCAAGATCGCCGATGGCCTCGCTGCGCACCAGCTTTCCGTCGAGGTGCACGCCGGGCTCGATCGAGTAGCTCTCGTACTGGTCGACCACACACTGCGCGGCCTGGTCGAACTGCTGACGGTCGGCGGCCGTCCACCAGCCCTGGTGGCGACCGGTGATGTCGACCTCCGAGCCGCTGGCGTCGATGGCGTGTGTCAGATCGTGGGCGACGCCGATGCCGATGGCCCCGTAGTTGACCGCGTCGCTCGCCCGCAGGTCGAAGGTGGGCGGCTGGAGAAAGCCTGCCGGCAGGACCATCTGATCCAGCTCGGGAAGAATGTACGCGTCGGGAGACGAGGGGGTGAGCTGCCACAGGTCACGGTCGGTGGCCTTGCCGGCTCGCGCGCGGTTGTCACGCACGCCCAGGGCGTGCGCAGCGGCCACGTTCGCCCAGAGCTCGTGGCGACGCACCGTCAGGGAGCCGTAGTCCTTCCAGTGGTCCGGGTACCCGATCTGCGGATTGTAGACGGCGAGGATCGCCAGTGCCTTGGTCCTGGTCTCCGGCGTCATCCAGGCCACTCGCGGGACGTCCTCCTTCAGCACGTCGAGCAGATCGTGGACCATCTGCTGCACCTTCGCCTTCGCGGCCGGAGGGAAGTACCGCGCCGCGTACACCTTGCCCAGCGCATCCCCCAGGAGCGCGTCGGTCGACTGGGCGCAGCGCTCGGTGCGCGGTCGGGGCTGTGTGGCGCCGCCGAGGTCGCGCTCCCGGAAGGCGAACGACTCGTCGGCGAAGGGGCGCGCGAGCCACGGCGACGCCGACTCGAGCAGCTGGAACGTGAGGTACGCCTTCCACGTCGCGAGCGAGCCACGCTGCAGCTCCGCATCCAGTCGCTGCAGGTGCCGGGGATCGGCGACGTTCAGCTCACCGCCCGGGAGCCCGGCCTCGGCGAAGTAGGCCTTCCAGTCCACGTGCGGCGCCAGCTTCTGCAGCTCGGCGAAGCTCGTCGGGTGCGACGTCGCCGCGGGATCGGCCGACGCGGTGGCGTCGAGCGACGCGTCCGCGAGCCGCGTCTCGAGGGCCACGACCGCCTGCGCCGACGTGCTCGCCTTGGGCGCAGCCATGCCGCCGAGGGTGAGCACTCGCGCCACGTGCGCGCGGTACTTCGCGCGCAGCTCGGCGAGATGGGGATCGCTCTTCACGTAGTCGTCGCGCCCGGGCATCCCCAGTGTGCCCGCCACCACGTTCACGATCGTGCGCGCCGGGTCGCGGTAGTCGAGGTCTGCGCTCGTGCCGAAGCCGACCGGGATCGCCAGGTCGTGGAGGCGCCGCATGGCCCGTTGCACGTCGCTCAGGGTACGCGCCTGGTCGATCTGCGCGAGCAGCGGAGCCAGCGGGGCAAGCCCGGCCGACTCGAGGCTCGTCTCGTCCATGCACGACGCGAAGTGATCCCCCGCCAGCTGCTCGGCGCTTCCTGCGGGCCAATCCGTCCTCGCCGCCAGCTCCGCCAGCAGCGCTTGCACCTGCCGCGCGTTGCCGTCGTGCGCGGCGACGCGGCGGCTCCAGCGCGGCCTCCCCTCGGGGATGGGATGCTCCGCGCGCCACGCACCGTTGGCGTGATCGTAGAAGTCGGTGCAGGCGTCGGCCTTGGGGTCGATGTCTCCCACCTCGATCCCCTTGGGCGACGGGCCCTGCTCCGAGCCCGTGGTCGTCACCACCGGGATGGCCGCCGGCGCCGCGGCTGACGGCGGTGTGGGAGGGCTCGCGCAGGCGACGGCGACGAAGACGACCGTGAGGAGCGCTGCGGTGAGGCTGAGGTTCTTGATCATGAGCGTCTCGGTGAGGGGATGGCGGCGAGCACCGTCCGGGTGTCGACCACCGTG
>JAMFST010000417.1 GCA_026225435.1 Labilithrix luteola | reverse complement strand
GTCTGCGAGACGCGCAACAGGAGCAGCTGGCGGGCGATGTCCGGGGGCAGGTCCATGCCGGCGAAGCGCTGCGCCTCGTGGGTCGCGCGGCCGAAGTACTCGGCGGTCTCCTCCTCCCCCTGCGCGGCCAGGAACTCGGTGTCGTCGGTGATGAAGTTGTCGCGCACCCAGCCGGCGCGGTCGCGGGCGATCCAGAGGCGGCGCACGTCGGCGTCCACCCGAGCGACGAAGGCACGCGCCTCCTCGACGGTCGGCTTGCCTGCCGCGGCGGGAGTCGTCGCGGTCGCGCTCGCAGCGGGCGGCGACTCGCTGGTCGGTGCCGGCGGCGATCCACATCCAAGGAACGCGACGGCGCCCACGGACGACGCGGCGAGGAGCGAGAGGCGGAAGCGCGAACGAAACGATCGGGGGCTCACCGGGCCGATATACGCGATTTTGGTGATGGTGTGCGGCGTGCACTGTGCAAGATTCGCCCTCCGTGTCTGCCCTCTCCACCCCTCTCACGCTTCGCGTCACGCTGGACCTGCCCGACTGGCTCGACGCCGAAATCGACCTCTCGCGCGTGTACGACGGGGACGAGGCCAAGGTCGATCTGGCGATCCGCCTCGCGCTGCGCAACGTGGAGGAAGGGACCGGCGGCCCCTTCGGCGCGCTCGTCTTCGACGGGGACGGCCGCATCGTCTCCGCCGGCGTGAACCGCGTCGTTCCGCAGAGCTGCTCGGTCGCCCACGCCGAGATGATGGCCTTCATGAGCGGGCAGGCGCGCCTCGGACGCGCGCGCTTCAACGAGGAGGGGAGCTTCACCCTGGCGACGAGCGCCCAGCCTTGCTGCATGTGCTACGGCGCGAGCTTCTGGGCCGGCCTCGACACGATGCTCATCGGCGCGCGCGCCGAGGACGTCACGGAGCTGAGCGCCTTCGACGAGGGCCCGCTCCCGGCCGACTGGATCGGCGAGCTGCGCGCGCGCGGCATCGAGGTGCGCCGCGATCTCTCCCGCGACGCCGCCCGCGACGTCTTCCACAAGTACGCGGCGAAGAACGGCGCCGCGTACTGAGCGCCCTCTCTCAGAACCCGAGCTGGAACTGCACGTCGGGGCCGATCACTGCCGTCGCCGTCGCGCCGCCGAGCGCCAGGGCGGCGCGCGGGCCGACGAGGAAGGCGGCGTGCTTGGTGAACTGCTCGCGGAAGCCGAGACCGGCGCCGACGAAGCCCGGACCCTGGACGTTCCAGGCGTCGACCGTCTGGCTGCCGAAGCTGGTGACGACGACGTTGACCTCGACCTTCGCGTCCTCCGGGGCGACGCCGCCGCCGAGGTACACGTAGGCGCTCGGCCCCGTGCGACCGACGCCTCCCGGCCCGATGACGAAGGTGGCGCGCGCCTCGGCGTGAATGGGCGCGAAGCTGGTCGCCGCGGTGCCGGGATAGGTGTTGGCCACGTAGCCGAGGCGAGCGCCGATGAGCAGGTGGCGGGTGAGGGCGTAATCGAGCGACGCCAGGATGTGCACGCTGCCCGGGGCGAAGCCACCGGCGACGCGGTCGGCCGATCCGACCACCAGCGACTGCGCCGAGGTGAGGTTGGAACGGCTGGGGAAGTCGGCGCCGTTGCTGACGCAGTAGTAGCCCTTGGAGTTCAGCGGCAGGCCACTGCTCGGGTCCATGGTCTTGTCGTTGGTGTCGATGGCGCAGACATCGATGGCGCCCGGCAAGGTGACCAGATCGAACGTGCCTTCGACGCCGAACCACCAGTGCGGAAAGGAGTCCTCGGTGTCCGCCGCGACGCACTTGTTGGCGTCGCAGGAGCTGGTCGAGCACTCGTTGTCGGCCTGGCAGGTCGCGCCGACCGGCTTCTTGTCCTGCTTGCAGCCGGGGAAGTCGGGCGGGCAGTCCTCGCGACCGGTGCACTGGGCGGGGGGCGCCATGCCCGGCAGGTGCGGGGCCTCGCCGAGGATCGCCTTCTTCACCGCGACCTTGAAGGTGTGCGCCGGGCCGCCGCTGGTGGCCGCGACCGGCTCGCCATTGGCGTTGAAGCCCTGCAGGAAATACTCGAGCGGCCCTTCCTGCATGTCGGTGCAGGGGATGAGCGCGCTCAGCCCGGGGCCCGTCTCCGCCGGCTTGAGCGTGACCGTGTGAAACT
>JAMFST010000036.1 GCA_026225435.1 Labilithrix luteola | reverse complement strand
GGCCGACCTCGCGGCGGAGGCGAGCCCGATCACGCATGTCGGCCCCGCCGCGCCGCCCACGCTGCTGGTGCACGGCGACGCGGACGCCGAGGTGCCGGTCTCGCAGAGTCTGCGGCTGCACGAGCGCCTCGCGGCGGACGGCGCGGCCAACCCGTCGAAGTTCCCCGCGGGGCTCTACAGCATCTGCACCGGCTCGTACGACATGAAGGCGGCGCACGTCACCGTCGACGGCGTCTACACGACCAAGCCCGTGGGCGGCGTCGCCTACCGCTGCTCGTTCCGCGTGACCGAGGCGGTCCACATGATCGAGCGCATGACCGACATCATGGCGCACCACCTCGACGAGGACCCGGCCGACTTCCGGATGAAGAACTTCATCCGTCCCGACCAGTTCCCGTACAAATCTCCGACCGGCTGGGACTACGACAGCGGCAACTATCAAGCGGCGCTCGAGAAGGCGATGGAGATGATCGACTACCGCGCGCTCCGCAAGGAGCAGCTCGAGAAGCGCGCGCGCGGCGAATTGATGGGGATCGGCATCTCCAGCTTCACCGAGGTGGTCGGCGCGGGGCCGTCGAAGGACTACGACATCCTCGGCATCAAGATGTTCGACTCGGCGGAGATCCGCATCCACCCGACCGGCAAGGCGATGGCGCGCTTCGGCACCAAGTCGCAAGGGCAGGGGCACGAGACGACCTACGCGCAGATCCTCGCCGAGGAGCTCGGGCTACCGGCGTCGGACATCCAGATCGAAGAAGGGGACACCGACACGGCGCCCTACGGTCTCGGCACCTACGCCAGCCGCTCGACCCCCACCGCGGGGGCTGCCGCCGCCATGGCCGCGCGCAAGATCAAGGCGAAGGCGAAGAAGATCGCCGCCTACCTGCTCGAGGCGAGCGAGGACGACCTCGAGTGGAGCATCGACCGCTTCCAGGTGAAGGGCTCGCCGGAGCGGCACAAGACCATCCAGCAGATCGCCTTCGCGGCCTACACCGACCACCCGCAGGGGATGGAGGCCGGGCTCGAGGCGACCGACTATTACGATCCGCCGAACCTCACGTTCCCCTTCGGCAGCTACATCTGCGTCGTCGACATCGACAAGGGGACGGGCGACATCAAGGTGCGCCGCTTCGTGGCCGTCGACGACTGCGGGCACATCATCAACCCGATGATCGTCGAGGGGCAGATCGAGGGCGGCCTGACGATGGGCCTTGCCCCCGCGATGTACGAGGAGATCGTCTACGACGAGAACGGGCAGAACCTGACCGGGACCTTCGCGGACTACCTGCTGCCGACCGCGGTCGAGAGCCCGAAGTGGGAGCTGGGCAAGACGATCACCCCGTCGCCGCATCATCCGCTCGGCGCCAAGGGGGTCGGGGAGTCGCCGACCGTGGGCGCGCCGCCGGCCATCGCCAACGCGGTCGTCGATGCGCTCTGGCACCTCGGCGTCCGCCACATCGACATCCCGATCACCCCGCAGAAGGTCTGGCGCCTTCTGCGCGCCGCTGGCGTCACCGACTGAAGGGAGAGACGATCATGCAGTATTCACCGTCCGTCGATCCTCTTGCCGCCGCCGCGGATCTCCGCGCGCGGGGCGAGCCGTTCGTCATGGCCACCGTGGTGCGCGCAGTGGCCCCCACGTCGGCCAAGCCCGGCGACAAGGCCGTGCTCACCGATGCGGGGCTCCTCGTCGGCTGGATCGGCGGCAGCTGCGCCGAGCCGATCGTGCGGCGCACCGCCGAGACCGCGCTCCTCGATGGCGAGTGCCGCCTCTTGCGCATCACGCCGGACCAGAGCGTGCCGAGCGGGGACGACGGCACCGGCCGCAGCGTCCACCGCATGGAGTGCTACAGCGGCGGCGAGCTCGAGATCTACATCGAGCCCTTCCTCGCGCAGCCACGGCTCCTGGTCTTCGGCAACTCGCCGGTGGCGCGCGCGCTGTGCAACCTCGGCAAGATGATGGGCTACGCGGTCACCTCGGTCGATCTCAGCGACCGGCCGCAGATGGGCGCGGAGATCGACACGGTGCGCAGCTTCAAGGCGCTCCCGCCGACCGACGCGACCAACGCCTTCGCGGTGGTCTCGACGCACGGGATCTTCGACGAGGAGTCGCTCGAGGCAGCCTTGCAGCTGCAGCTGCCGTACGTCGGCTTCGTCACCAGCAAGAAGCGGCGCGACCAGGTGTTCGCCTCGCTCCGGGAGCGCAACGTCAGCGACGCGGATCTGGCGCGGGTGCAGGCGCCGGCGGGGATCGACCTCGGCGGCCGGCAGCCGGAGGAGGTCGCGCTCTCGGTCATGGCGGAGATCGTCAGCACGCGCCGGCGCCACGGACAGGTGCGAAGGCCGGAGGCGACCCGCGCCGCCGCGCTCGTGCCGGCGGTGGTGTCCGAGGGGACCCTCGTCAAGCTCGGGGAGAAGAAGAAGGCGTCCTGCTGCCATGCGGCTGCGAAGCCAGGCGCCTGACGCAGCACGGCTGACCGCCGTGGTGCTCGCCGCGGGTCTCTCGCGGCGCATGGGAGAGGCGAACAAGCTGCTCCTGCCCTTGCGCGGGGCGCCGCTGGTGCGCCACGCGGTGTCGGCCGTCGCTTGCTTGCCGTTCGCCGAGATCGTCGTGGCGACCGGCCACGACGCGGACGCGGTGGAGGCCGCGCTCGACGGGCTCCCTGTCCGCTTCGTGCGCAACCCGCGCTACGAGGAAGGGCAGATGACCACGGTGAACGCGGCGCTGGGAGCGCTCGCCGCTCCGTCGGAGGGGGTGATGGTGTGCCTCGGCGACCAACCGGCGTTGACGCCGTTCGATCTCGAGCTCATCGCGCACGCCTTCCTCTCGGACCCCGCTCACGTGCATGTCCCGACGTACGGCGGCGCCCGCGGGAACCCGATCGTCCTGCCACGCGTGAGCCTCGCGACGATCTGCGAACGAGGCGGCGACTTCGGCTGCCGCCAGTTCATCTCTCGCAACGCCGATCTGGTGCGCACCTTCGCCATGCCGAGCGACCACGTGCTGCTCGATGTGGACCTCCCGGAGGACTACGCCGCGCTCAACCCGGAGTGAAGAGCTGCTGGAGCTGGCCGTAGGCCATCGCCCTCTCCAGGAGTGGGTCCGAGCCGCCGGTCGTTTGCCAGCAGGCCTTCGCCGGCGTCCAGCCCCCGCAGGTAGACGTCCGTGCGGGCGTTGACGAACAGATCGGCACCGGAGCTCCGCGCGGTGCGCTTGATGGCCTCGATCTTCGCCGCGAGCAGGTCGGGATCCGCGCCGCCGCCCTCGATGTCGACCGACGGCGGCCTGTGCTCCTGCGTGCACAGGCTCTACATTGCGCTCATGGACACCGCGTCTCCCGTGACCGCGCGCGTCGTGCTGCGTGACACGAAGCTGTCGCTCGACGAGGTCGTGGACCAGGTGCAGCGCCCCGAAGCCGGCGGCATCGCCACCTTCGTGGGCGTCGTGCGCGACCACAGCGACGGCCGCGTCGTGACCCGGCTCGACTACTCCGCGTACGACGGGATGGCGCGCCGCGAGATGGCCGCCATCGTCGCCGAGCTCGAGGGGGAGATCCCCGGCGTGCAGCTGGCGGTCGCCCACCGCACGGGCTCCCTCGGCGTGGGCGACGCGGCGGTCATCTGTGCCGCGAGCGCCCCCCACCGGGGCGAGGCGTTCAAGGCATGCCGCGAGCTCATCGACCGTATCAAGTCGCGTGTGCCCATCTGGAAGCGCGAGTACGGGCCGGATGGCGCCGAGTGGGTCGGCTGGGTCGACGCGCGCTGCTCCCCCGACGGCCACGAGCACCACGCGCACGACGAGCATCACCCCCCCGAGTGATCGAACGAGTGACTGCGGCGGCTCACTTGCTCGGCGCGATGTCGAGCTGATCGTCGACCCGGTTCGCGCCGGCCGCGCTGCGGGCCAGGTTGTCGATCACCTGCTTCTCGCCCGCGCTGGCATTTGCGCGCCGGTGCTCAGCCGCCAGCGACGGGCGGGATCAACGCGACCGTGTCGCCGTCCGCAAGAGCGTCCGCGCCGCGAGCGAACTCCTCGTTGCGGGCGAAGCGCACCGCGGCCAGGCGCCCGGAGAGCACCGGGTGCACGAGAGGAAGGTGAACCGCGAGATCGGCGATCGTCACCACACCCGCCGGCAGCTCGAGCGACTCCTCGTCGTGCCCGACCAGCTCGCGCACGGCGGCGAAGTACAGGACGGCGATCTTCAATGGCCAGTCCTGCCGTGCAGCAGATCGACGGCGTGCCCGAGGATGGGCGCGATGATCTCGTGGGCGCCGAGGCGCACCGCCTTCTCGCTCCCCGGCAGGCAGAACACCAGGTGCTTGCCGACCGACCCAGCGGTGGCGCGCGAGAGCACCGAGCGCGGACCGATCTGCTCCCAGGAGAGCCGCCGGAACGCCTCGCCGAACCCCTCCAGTCGCTTGTCGAAGATCGACTCGAGCGCCTCGACGGTGCGGTCGCGCGGGGCGATGCCGGTGCCACCGGTGAAGACGATGGCGTCGGCCTCGTCGTGCTTCATCATCGCCTTGACGAGGTCGAGGAGCCTCTCCGGCTCGTCCGCGACGATGGCGTGACGCACACGCGTGAAGGCGGCCAGCTCCTCGGCGAGCGCGCGACCGGACGTGTCGTCGGCCGCCGTGCGGGTGTCGCTGACGGTGACGGTGATGACGCGAGGGGACGTTCGGCCAGGCGTGGACGCGGAAGCAACCATCGGCGCGCAGCTTACGTCGACTCGCGGACATTTTCTGCGCGGGCTGGCGCTTGGCCGTCTCTTTAGTAGGCTCGACGCACTTCCCGGCTCATGTCTGCTCACGCCAGCTCTCTCGTCGTCCTTCAGCCGCGCCGCGCCGCACGCCCGGCGCCGGCCACCCCGCCGCGCTCGGTTCGCCTCTCGCTGACCGATCGGTGCGATCTCGCCTGCGTGTACTGCCGGCCGCACAAGCAGGACGGTTACGTGGACGAGCGGTCGACTTCGCCGCCTGGAAGACGATGGTGCAGGGGTTGGTCGCGGCCGGTGTACGGCGCGTGCGGCTCACCGGCGGCGAGCCGCTCCTGCATCAGGACATCGTGCGGGTCGTCGAGTACCTCGGCACCGTCGGGCTCGACGACATCGCCCTGACCACCAACGCCACCCGGCTCGAGAAGCTCGCCGCTCCGCTGCGGGCAGCGGGTCTGCGCCGCGTGAATCTGTCGCTCGACAGCCTCGACGCCGCGCGCTTCAACCGCATGACCCGTGGCGGCAAGCTCGCGGGCGTCCTGCGCGGGATCGACGCGGCCATCGCGGTTGGCTTCGACGAGCTGAAGTTGAACGCGGTCGTCGTGAAGGACGAGAACGACGTCGAGCTCGAGTCGCTGGTGCGCTGGTCCTGGGAGCGCGGGATCGTGCCGCGCCTGCTCGAGGTGATGGCCATCGGCGAGGGGGCGAAGCTGAAGGACCGCGTGGTCACCGCCGAGGAGATGCGCGCGCAGCTCGGCGATCTCCTGCTGCCGGGAGACGCGCAGCGCGAGAAGGATCGCGGCCCGGCGCGCTACCTCGTCGCCCGCCACGATCCGAGCAAGAAGGTCGGCTTCATCACCGGCACGAGCGACACCTACTGCAAGGGCTGCGACCGCCTGCGCGTCGCCAGCGACGGGATGCTCCGTCCGTGCCTGGCGACCAACGACGGGCTCTCCGCCGCCGACATCGCGCGCTCCGGCGACGCAGGTGGCGTGGCCGCGGCCATCGCCGACGCCTGGACGATGAAGCCCGATGGCGACGTCTTCAAGGGCTGCACCGAGAGCAGCGCGGCTGACGTGTCGATGCGCGGCATCGGCGGCTGACGCAGCGCTCTTCGGCGGCTTCGCCGACGCTCGCCCGCACATGTAGCGAATCGCTTCATGCGAACGCAACGCGTTGGGTCAAATGCAAATTCATCGAGAAATAACGCCCCTCTTGACCGGGTGACGGCTCTCACCGACCGTTCAGGGATGACCTCCATCACCCTGCGCGTGAACGGAAAACAGGTGACCGCCTCCGTCGAGCCGCGGCTCCTCCTCGTCGAGCTCCTGCGCGAGAACCTGCACCTCACGGGAACCCACGTCGGCTGCGACACCAGCCAGTGCGGCGCCTGTACCGTCTTCGTCGACGGCGCGTCGATGAAGAGCTGCACCATGCTCGCCGTCGAGGCCGACGGCCGCGAGGTGACCACCATCGAGGGGATCGCGGCCAAGGACGGCACGCTCCACCCGATGCAGGCGGCCTTCAAGGAATGCCACGGCCTGCAGTGCGGCTTCTGCACGCCGGGGATGGTCATCAGCTCGATCGATCTCTTGAAGCGCAAGAAGGACCCGAGCGAGCACGAGATCCGCGAGTGGCTCGAAGGGAACATCTGCCGCTGCACCGGCTACCACGGGATCGTGAAGGCGGTTCAGCACTGCGCCAAGAACGGTGGCGCTGGCGCCGTCGGCGACGCGACGAAGAAGGAGTCGACCAATGCTTGAAGCCAAGATGGGCCAGCCGATCCGCCGCAAGGAGGATCAGCGTTTTCTCACCGGCAAGGGGCAGTACGTCGACGACCTGAAGAGGCCGAACCAGACCTACGCGTACATTTTGCGGTCGCAGGTGGCGCATGCGCGCATCACCGGCATCGACATCAGCGCCGCCGAGCAGATGCCCGGCGTGGTCGCCATCTTCCTCGGCAAGGACGTCGAGGCCGACAAGATCGGCACGCTCCCCTGCGGCTGGCTGGTGACCGGCAAGACCGGCCCGATGGTGGAGCCGCCGCACCCGATGCTGGTGACCGACACCATCCGTCACGTCGGCGACTCGATCCTCATGGTGGTGGCCGACACGAAGGATCAGGCCAAGGCGGCCGCCCAGGCCTGCGTCGTCGACTACGACATGCTGCCGGTCGTCGCCAGCATCGCCGCGGCTCGCGCGGAAGGCGCGCCCAACGTGTGGGAGCAGGCGCCGGGGAACCTCTGTTACGACTGGGAGATCGGCGATCGCGCGGCGACCGACGCGGGCTTCGCCAAGGCGCACAAGATCGTCACCATCGAGATCACCAACAACCGCCTGGTGCCCAACGCGATGGAGCCGCGCGCGGCCATCGGCGAGTACGACTCGGGGACCGGCGACTACACGCTGTGGACCACCTCGCAGAACCCGCACCTCATTCGCCTCTTGATGGCGGCCTTCACGCTGCACGTGCCCGAGCACAAGCTGCGCGTCGTGGCACCGGACGTCGGCGGTGGCTTCGGCTCGAAGATCTTCCACTACGCGGAGGAGGTGCTCGTCACCTGGGCTGCGCAGAAGGTCGGCCGACCGGTCAAGTGGACCTGCGAGCGCTTCGAGTCCTTCGTGACCGACGCGCACGGGCGTGACCACGTCTCCACCGGTCGGGTGGCGCTCTCCAAGGAGGGGGACTTCCTGGCGATGGACTTCGACACCCACGCGAACATGGGGGCGTACCTCCAGCTCTTCGCGCCGTCGGTGGCCACCTACCTCTACGCGCCGCTGCTCGGAGGCGTGTACAAAACTCCGGCGATCCACGTGAACGTGAAGGCGTACTTCACGCACACCACGCCGGTCGACGCCTACCGCGGTGCCGGTCGCCCCGAGGCGACGTACCTGCTCGAGCGCCTGGTGGAGAAGGCGGCGCGCGAGATGAACATGGACAGCATCGAGATCCGCCGGCGCAACATGATCACCACCGACATGTTCCCGTACCAGACGCCGCTCGCGTTCCAGTACGACACGGGGAACTTCCAGGCGACGCTCGACATGGCGCTCGAGGCCATCGACTACAAGGGCTTCGAGGCTCGTCGCAAGGAGGCGTTGGGGCGCGGCAAGCTCCGCGGCCTCGGCTTCTCCACCTACGTCGAGGCCTGCGGGATCGCGCCGTCGGCGGTCGCCGGATCGCTCGGCGCCCGCGCCGGTCTCTTCGAGCAGGCGACCGTGCGGGTGAACCCGACCGGCTCGGTCACGCTCTTCACCGGCACCCATAGCCACGGGCAGGGGCACGAGACGACCTTCGCCCAGATCGTCGCCGACCAGTTCGGCATCCCCATGGAGAACATCGAGCACTCGCACGGTGACACGGCCAAGACGGCTTTCGGCATGGGCAGCTACGGCTCGCGCTCGTTGCCAGTCGGCGGCTCGGCGATCATCAAGGCGACCGCCAAGGTGATCGAGAAGGGGAAGAAGATCGCCGCCCACATGCTCGAGGCGGACGTCGCCGACATCGAGTTCAAGGACGGCAACTTCACCGTCAAGGGGACCGACAAAGCCAAGGCCTTCGGCGAGATCGCCTTCGCCGCCTACGTGCCGCACAACTACCCGCTGCTGACGCTGGAGCCGGGGCTCGAGGAGCAGGCGTACTACGATCCGCTCAACTTCACCTTCCCGGGCGGCACGCACATCGTCGAGGTGGAGATCGATCCCGAGACCGGCGTGGTCAAGGTGGTCGACGTGGCGGTGGCCGACGACGTGGGCACGATCGTCAACCCGATGATCGTCGACGGGCAGATCCAGGGCGGGCTCGCCCAGGGGATCGGCCAGGCGCTCCTCGAGGAGGCGGCCTACGACGAGGACGGGCAGCTGCTGACCGCCTCGTTCATGAACTACACGATGCCGCGCGCGGGCGATTTCCCCTTCTTCAAGGTGGGCAACCACGCCACGCCGTGCACCCACAACCCGCTGGGCGTGAAGGGCGTCGGCGAGTGCGGCGCCATCGGCGTCCCGCCGGCGGTCATCAACAGCGTGCTCGACGCGCTGTGGTCGCTCGGCGTGCGCGACATGAGCATGCCCGCGAGCCCGCAGAAGGTGTGGCGCGCGATCCAGGAAGCCAAAGCCAAAGGAACTTCCGCGGACGCGGAGTGAAAGAGAACCGTCATGGAAAACTTCGTCTTTCACACCCCCAAGACCGTCGCTGACGCCGTCTCCACCCGCAAGGGCACGAGCGGTGGGAAGTTCCTCGCCGGCGGCCAGAGCCTGATCCCCGTGCTCAAGCTGGACCTCGCGCAGCCGACCGATCTGGTCAGCCTCGCCGGGCTCAAGAAGGAGCTGTCGTACATCAAGGTCGAGGGCGACGAGCTGGTCATCGGCGCGCTCACCACCCACGCCGATGTCGCGGGCTCCGACGTGGTGAAGAAGATCATCCCGTCGCTCGCCGTCCTCGCCAGCGGCATCGGCGACGCGCAGGTGCGCAACCGCGGGACCATCGGCGGCTCCGTGGCGCACGCCGATCCGGCGGCGGATTACCCCGCGGCGATCTTGGCGCTCGACGCCACCATCAAGACCGACCGCCGCACCATCAAGGCCGACGACTTCTTCAAGGCGATGTTCGAGACCGCTCTCGAGGACGGGGAGCTCATCACCGAGGTGCGCTTCAAGAAGCCGGAGAAGGCCGGTTACCTCAAGTTCAACAACCCGGCGTCGAAGTACGCCATCGTCGGCGTGTACGTCGCCAAGTACGGGCCGAACGTCCGCGTCGGCGTCACCGGCGCGGCGACGGTCGCGTTCCGCCTCCCCGACTTCGAGGCGGCGCTGGCCAAGAGCTTCGACCCCAAGGTGCTCGACGGCATCAAGGTGTCGGAGGAGGATCTGGTCAACGAGCGCGACGCCAAGGCCGACTACCGCGCGCAGATGGTCACCGTCTTCGCCAAGCGAGCCGTCGAGGCGGCTCACTGACACTGCTAAGAATCGCTTCATGACCACCCCGAGTCCCGCGTCGGTCGACGCCACGGTCGCGCTCCTCGAGAGCGGCCACTACGTCGCCGACCGCGGGGTGGCGACGGCGCTGTTCCTCGCGCTGAAGCTGGGGCGGCCTCTCCTCCTCGAAGGGGAGGCCGGCGTCGGCAAGACCGAGATTGCCAAGGTCATCGCCAGCACCCTGGGGCGGAAGTTGATCCGCCTGCAGTGCTACGAGGGGCTCGACGTCTCCACCGCCGTCTACGAGTGGAACTACGCGCAGCAGATGCTCGAGGTGCGGCTCGCCGAGGCGGCCGGTGAGCGCGACCGGGCGGCCATCGAGAAGAGCGTCTTCAGCGAGCGCTTCCTGGTGAAGCGGCCCATCCTCCAGGCGATCGAAGGGGACCCCGCCGGTGCGCCGGTGCTGCTCATCGACGAGATCGATCGCACCGACGAGCCGTTCGAGGCGTTCCTCCTCGAGGTGCTCTCCGACTTCCAGGTGACCATCCCCGAGCTGGGGACGCGCACCGCCACCACCCGGCCCATCGTCATCCTCACGTCCAACCGGACGCGCGAGATCCACGACGCGCTCAAGCGGCGCTGCTTCTACCACTGGATCGACTATCCGAGCGCCGAGCGCGAGCGGGCCATCCTGCGCGCGCGCGTACCCGGCGCCGACGCGTCGCTGACCGACCAGGTGGTCGATTTCGTCCAGCGGCTGCGCACGCGTGATCTGTTCAAGTCGCCCGGCGTGGCCGAGTCGATCGACTGGGTGCAGGCGCTGGTGGCGCTCGACCAGGTGGTGCTCTCGCCCGAGGCGATCGACCCGACGCTCGGGATCGTCCTCAAGTACCAGGACGACATCGAGAAGGTGCGCGGCGGCGAGGTGACCGCCATCCTCAAGGAGATGAGCGCGGGCGCCGGGACGTGAAGCCGGATCTCCAGCTGGAACGCGCGCGCTACAAGGGGAACCTGGGCGCCAACCTCACGCACTTCGGTCGCGCGTTGCGCTCGGCCGGGTTGCCCATCGGCAGCGGGCAGATCGTCGAGGCCACCCGCGCGGTGGAGGCGGTCGGCGTGGAGAACAAGTGGGACGTCTACTGGGCGCTCGCCGCCTGCTTCGTCCGCCGGCGTGAAGAGCTGCTGCTCTTCGACGAGGTCTTCGATCTGTTCTTCCGCGATCCGTTCGCCATGAGCAAGGCGCTGGGAGCGCTGGTGTCTCGCTCGTCGATCCCCGATGCCCGGAACCGCCCCGACCCGGGCTCGCGACGCGCGCGCGAGGCGCTGCAGAAGCCGAAGCCGCCTCCTCCGCTCGATCCGGACGCGCCGCGCGAGAAGCGCATCGAGTACGACGTGACGATGACCGCGTCGGCGGAGCACACGCTCCGGGCGCGCGACTTCGAGAAGATGACGGCCGACGAGGTGGCCCGCGCGCGCGAGGCGATCCAGCGGATGCCGCTCCCCCGGGCGACGGTGAAGACGCGCCGACTGCAGCCCGATGCGCGGGGCGCGAAGCTCGACTTCCGCCGTACGCTCGCCGCCTCGTTGCGCTCCGGCGGCGACGCCATCGTGTTGCGTCGGCGTGGACCGCGCGAACGACCGCCGCCGCTCGTCGCCATCTGCGACATCTCCGGCTCGATGGAGCGCTACAGCCGCATGGTGCTGCACTTCCTCCACGCGCTCAGTCGCAGCCGGCCGAAAGTCAGCTCGTTCGTCTTCGGCACCCGCCTCACCAACGTCACCCGCTGGCTGCGCGAGCGCGACGTCGACGAGGCGCTGGCGGCGGTGGGGCGCGAGGTCACCGACTGGTCCGGCGGCACCCGCATCGGCGAGAGCCTGCGCACCTTCAACAAGGTCTGGTCACGACGCGTGCTCGGGCAGGGGGCGGTCGTGCTGCTCATCACCGACGGGCTCGAGCAAGGCGACGCCGCTCCACTGGAGCACGAGGTGGAGCGGCTCCAGAAGTCGTGCCGCCGGCTCATCTGGCTCAACCCGCTGCTGCGCTACGAGGGCTTCGAGCCGCGCGCGGCCGGGGTGAAGGCGATGCTCGCCCACGTGGACGACTTTCGCACCGTCCACCATCTCGACAGCCTCGAGGACCTCGCCCGCATCCTCGGCGCCGAAGCACCGAGGCGCAGACCGGCCTGATCAGCGGTGCATGAAGAGGAAGGTCGCGGCGATGCCGATGACCATCCCGATGGCGATGTACACGGCGGGCGGCAGGCTCTTGCTCACCTCGCGCGCCACCTCCGCCGCCAGCGCGCTCGGATCGGCCTTCTTGTAGACGACCGGCGCGGGCGCCGCGGGGACGATGGCCGCGGTCTTCGCAGCTGCGGGCTCGGGCGCCGGCGCGGTCTCGATCGGCATCTGCCCCTCGGCGGTGAGCGCCGGGATCATCGGCACGGCCTCCTCGACCTTGGTCTCGGTCGCCGCGGCGACGATCTCCGCCGGAGCAGGGGCCGCCACGGGCGCCGCGGCCGCGTTGGCCGCCATGCGGATCTTGATGTTCTCGTTGAGCCCCTCGAGGCTCTGCTTGGTGATCGCGC
>JAMFST010000416.1 GCA_026225435.1 Labilithrix luteola | reverse complement strand
CTTGCCCAGCGTGCCGGTGAAGACGTCCACACGCCCCATCACGCCGCAATGTTCGTGGCTGCCGCGCCCTGTCGCGCCCACGACACCTGTCGCGTGGGAGTCGTCCACCATGACGATCGCCTGGTGGACCTCATCGCCGAGGGCTACGACGTCGTCGTCCGCGTGGGGCGGAGCGACGACAGCCTGATCACCAGCCGGCGCATTGCCGTGATCAAGAGAGGACTGTTCGCCTCGCGCGGCCTGCTGAAGAGACTGGGACCGATCGAGACGCCGACAGACCTCGCCCGTTACCCGGCGCTCGTATTTGCCGATCATGTGCCGAGCGCGCCGAGATGGCAGCTGTCCAAGGGTGGACGCCGCGTCTCCATCCCCATCGAGTCGATCACCGTCGTCGACCATCTCGATAGCCTCTTCGCCTTGATGCGAGCCGGGCTCGGAGTGACCTACGGGCCGCTGTTTCTCGCCGCGCCGGGCATGCTCGGTCCGCCGATCGAGAGGGTGCTGCCCGACTGGGACGTCATCCACCGGTACCAGGCGACGACGGGCGTCTACGCGCTCTTCCCTGGCGGGACGAAGGCGAGCGTGAAGGTGCGCGCCTTCGTGGATTTTCTCGTCGAGCAGATGAGCGCGATGGCCTGAGTCGCCCGATGCGCTGGGGCTCAGCGACCGAGCTTGGTTTGCAGCTGCGCGGGAAAGCGCGCGCCCTGGATGTGTATCCGGGCTGTGCCCTCCTCGATGCGTTGCAGTTCGGCGGACGTCAGTTGGATGTCGACCGCGGCCAGGTTCTCTTCCAACCGCTCCAGCTTCGTGGTGCCGGGGATCGGAACGCACCCTGGCTTTTGCGCCAGCACCCAGGCGAGAGCGATCTGGGCAGGCGTGGCCCCCCGCTCGGCAGCGATCCCCTCCGGCAACTCCACCAGCACCCGATTGGCCTGCATGGCATCGGGGCTGAAGCGCGGCAGCACACGACGGAGGTCGTCACCGGCGAGCGACGTGCTCGAGTCCACCTTGCCAGTAAGAAACCCCTTACCGAGCGGACTGAAGGGCACGAATCCGATGCCGAGCTCTTCCAGGGTCGGAATAATTTCGACTTCGGGCTCGCGCGTCCAGAGCGAATATTCGCTCTGCAGCGCCGTCACCGTCTGAACAGCGTGGGCGCGGCGTATCGTTGGTGCGTCGGCCTCTGACAAGCCGAAGTGCTTCACCTTACCTTCGGCGATCAGGTCCTTCACGGTGCCCGCGACGTCTTCGATGGGCACTTCGGGGTCCACTCGGTGCTGATACAGCAAGTCGATACAATCGGTTCGCAGACGCTTCAAAGACGCCTCCGTGACCCTCCGAATGTGCTCGGGCCGGCTGTCGACTCCCGAAAACGGGCTCGGCCCCCGCTCACCGTGCCTGATGCCAAATTTGGTGGCGATGACCACCTGGTCGCGCACCGGCGCCAGCGCCGCACCGACCAGCTCTTCGTTCGTGAACGGCCCATAGACTTCCGCGGTGTCGAAGAAGGTTACCCCGAGGTCGACAGCGGCACGCAGGAGCTTCGTCATCTCGGCCGTGTCTCGCGGCGGACCGTAGAAGAAGCTCATACCCATACAGCCCAGGCCCAGGGCCGAGACTTCGAGCGACTGCCCTAGCTTGCGCATTTGCATGATGGCCCTCACGTTACGCGCGCCCCACCTGGCGGCCAGAGGAAGACGTTATCGTGGGACCGGCAGACCTAGCCTCAGCCCGCGCGGCCGAAGCAGTGCGCCGACAAGCTGCTAAAATACGACGAATGACCTCCGCGACTACCTCTCCAACCAGGCGGGCCGACCTCGCCGCGTTCCTGCGTGACCGCCGCGGCCGCGTGAGTCCAGTGGACGTCGGGTTGCCGGATGGCGCGCGCCGTCGCACTCCGGGGCTGCGGCGCGAAGAGGTGGCGTTCCTCGCCGGCGTCGGTGCCAGCTGGTACACGTTCCTCGAACAAGGGCGGGATATCCAGGTTTCCGAGGCGCTGCTCGAGCGGCTCTCCGGCGCGCTGCGTCTCGGCGCAGCGGAACGTTCGTACCTGTTCGAGCTCGCCCAGGGTCGTTCGCCCCGACCGCTCGTCGCGACAGAGCCGAGCGTGAGCCCCGTGCTGGCGCGTACGATCGAGGCGCATCGTCATCCGGCGACCGTCTTCACTCTGCGCTGGGACGTCGTCGCCATGAACGGGCCCGCGCTGAAGTTATGGGGCGATCAGCGTGGTACGAACGCCCTGCGGGCCATGTTCTTCGGCAAGGGGCCGCCGCTCGCCACGGCGGAGCGCAAGGCGCACGCACGAAACCTGGTTGCCCGCTTCCGCATGGAAGCGGCGCGCGCGAGCGCTTACGAGCGGTTTCAGGAGATTGCCGACGAGCTGATGGCGAAGAGCGCCGAGTTCCGTCAGCTCTGGAGCCAGCATGACTTGTATGCCGAGCCCGAGGGGACAAAGATCGTCGATATTCCAGGTGCCGGCCGCATCGAGCTCGAACACGTGACGCTCATGCACGTCGAGCCGGACGCGCGCACGCTTCGTGTGCTCTTCTATTCTCCCGTCGGTAGCGAGAGCGCGCAGCGAATGGCGCATGCTGTATCCGGTCACGCCCATGCGCACGGGGCGTGGAGGTAACGGCTGCATCACCCGCCCCTCAGCCGACGCAGATCCCGCCGGAGCATCGCCGCTGCGCTCCGTACATCCGCGGCGACCTGCATCACACGATCGAGACCTGCGGCGAGCGACCGTAGCGTCAAGCCCGCGAGGCTATCCAGCATCCGCAAGGGCTACCACCCGACGCCGAACGGCCGCTGAACGGACGACAAGAGCAGAAGAGAGCCGTTACGCCGGGGGTTCGACTGCTGCGATCGCGAGGTCGTCGGCTGGGTCGCGAAGGCCGCGCCGGTAAGGGACCGATCTTCACGCGCGGAGGAGCAGTCGAACCGCAAAGCGCTCCAGATCGGCCCGCTCGACGCGCGGGCGCCGAGCGCCATGTCCTGGCCGCACCTGGGTCAGCTGATCGTGGCGGAGCAGGTCGGCCAGCCCGTGGACCAGTGCCCAGGCGCTGATGGCGGTGAGCGAGGTCACCGTGGCAGCACGGCGCCGCTGACCACGTGCGTCGAGGGCCTCCTGCACGGCGTCGTCGAGGAGGGCGAAGGCAGCCAGCGCCGCTCGGTGAAGCGCGGGGAAGCGGCGCGCTCGATCGGGAAAGGCGTCGCCGAACATCAGCGCCACCAGGTGAGGATGCCCGATCGCGAAGTCGATGTACGCCGCCCCGAGAGCCTGCAGTCGCCGCTGCGGCGAGGCACGGCGGCGGGACGATGGGCGGGACGACGCGAGCGCCGCGGCGAAGCGGATGAAGCCTTCCTCGGCGATGGCCGCCAGCAGTGCGGACTTGTCGGCGAAGTGCCGGTAAGGCGCCCGCGGAGAGACGCCCACCTCGCGGGCGATCTCCCTCAGGCTCACCGCGGCCAGCCCCTTGCTCTCGAGGAGCGAGAGCCCGCGGGCGACGCAGGCGTTGCGCAGATCTCCGTGTCTGGCCATTTTCGCGCTACAAGTATACACTGCATACAAGGAGCTCACGCATGTACCATTTCTTCGTCCGGCGAAAGGTCGCCGAGATCTTCCGCCACCTCAACACGGGAGACTTCGCTTTCGTGGTCGCGCAGTTCGCGCCCGACGCCGAGCACTGGTTCTCGGGGCAGCACGCGCTCGCCGGCTGCCGGCGGACGCCCTCGGAGATCGCTACCTGGTACCGGCGGCTGGCGGTGGTCTTCCCCGGGATCTGCTTCACCGTGCGCACGGTGACGGTGAGCGGCGGACCGTGGAACACGCGCGTCGTCGTCGAGTGGGCCGATTCGTTTCCTCGCGGAGAGGCACTGAGCGACAATCAAGGAGTGTTCGTCATCACCCTCCGCTGGGGGCGCGCCACCCGCTTCCACGTCTACTGCGACACCGCCGCGCTCGAAGCCAACCTCGCCCGCCTCGCCGTCCAGGGGCTGGCCGAGGCGACGGCTCCGATTATCGGCGTGCCCGAGGCGTTCGCTTGAGCGCGCCGCCGCCAGGTCCGTGTTCGCCCGGCGATGACTGACCTCCAGCTGGGGACGGACCTCCGAGGTTCTCCGCGAAAGCTGCGCCCGCAGCGAGGACGCTACGAGAGGGCTCTTGCCAGCCAGTCACGCAAGCGGACCACCTCCACTCGCGAGGCGACCGCCGGCGACGCGACGAAGTGGTACGCGGCCCCCGGGAGCGTGTCCGTCGAGAGGCGCACGAGAATCTTCGACGCCAGGGCGTCGGCGACGAGCACGACGCTCGCGAGGGCGATACCTTGACCCGCCACCGCCGCCTGCACCGCATGGATCCCGTTCGTGAACCGAAGTCCCCCGTCCGTGTCGACGTAGTAGATGGGATGAGGGTCGTTTATGGTATGAGTGT
>JAMFST010000415.1 GCA_026225435.1 Labilithrix luteola | reverse complement strand
GCTCGATGCCGAGCTACCAGGACTACCTCGACGGGGAGCCGTCCGGCATCCAGTACTACCGGTTCTTCCAGGAGCCTTTCGCGACCTACTACCGCCGCAAGCACCGCGAGCACCACCTGCTGGTCGCGCTCACCGGCCCGGTGCAGGACTCGCAGTCGATCCACACCGTCGACAGCCTCGAGACCGACGTCGATCCGGCCACCGGAAACATCTACTCGGCGCAACCGGTGCGTGACGGCTTCTACGGCCAAGGGGCCGAGGTCCCGTCGTTCGGAATCCTACTGAGTGGCGACTTGAGCGCGCCGGTGACCGACAAGGTGACGTTCGCCCTCCCGGCCGACGCCAAGCCCGGCACCTACGTCGCCGCCATCAAGGGGCGCCGCAACTACCTCGGCGAGGAGCTTCCGCGCGCGATGGTCTACCCGATCCAGGTCGGCACCACCGCCGTCACCGCGCCGAAGGCGACCGTCGGCGGCTGCGACACCTGTCACAAGGTGGGCGGCGACTTCTCGCGCATCAACCACGGGCTGGCGTCGTCGGCGCTCGGCTTCGCGGCGTGCACCACCTGCCACGCGCCGTTGAACTTCGAGCTCGAGGGGCCGGTGTACACGCGCGTGCACTTCATCCACTCACGCTCCGATCGCTTCGATGCGCCGAAGTTCGAGTGCAAGACGTGCCACCTCGGCAACGACAGCATCCAGCGGACCAGCAAGAGCGCGTGCCTGTCGTGTCACACGTCGTATCCAGAGAGCCACGTGAAGGCGTACGGGCCGATCCAGGACATGTACGTCGGCGGCGGCCCCGAGTCGTTCGCGCAGTGCTCGACGACCTGCCACACGACGCACCCCAGCAGCGGCCTCCGGTAGGCGGCCTTCACCCGCTCGAGCTCCCTGTCGACGTCCTCGACGCGGAGCTCGAGGATCACCGTGCGGTTCGGCGCATCTCCTACGACCGCCCGGCGCTTGCACGGCAGATCGAGACGTTGCTGGTCGCGCTGCGGCTATAACCGCCTTGCCATCCCCCGCGCTCCGCGTTGATCTGGTCATGCGGAGGGGCACCTGGTGGCGGACGACGAGGAGTCGGAAGAATTTCGTTCGAGCGGTCCTCCCGCCGCGGGGCGCGTGGATGCCGCCTTCGTCCGGGTCCACGCCTTCCTGGAGGGCCTGGTGAGCGACGGGCAGCTCGAGCTGACGCGCCGGGGGAAGCTCGACGAGCTCGCCGAGGCGATCCTCACGGAGCTGGCGGAGCACCACGGGAGCGACCCGGTCCGCACCATCGTCGAATGCCTCGAAGAGCACGACGCCGTCGCCGAGTTCTATGCCGACGACGACGAGGTACGCGCCGCGCTCGCGCGCCACGCCTGAACGGCCGTCAGACGACGCTCTTCGTCTTGGCGGTCTCGCCATCCACTGCTTCCTCCTGCCGCGTGGCTTACCCTTCCGCCTGCCGGGTCGTAGCTGTACGCCACTTCCTCACCTCTCTTTCGGTGAATGAGACGGGCGCGGATCTCGGTACGTTGGAACGATGGACGCTCATGAGCTGATGGAACAATCCGAACACATCGCCCATGCGGGGCACGAGGGGCACGGCGAGGAAGAAGGGCACGCGGCCCACAGCAAGCTCGGGACGTACATCGGGCTGACCATGGCCATCCTCGGCGTCTTGCTCGCCTTCTGCGCGGCGAAGGTCGGTGGTGAGCGCACCGAGCTCGTTCAGACGCTGGTCGAGCAGCAGAACGCGCACGCGAAGTACCAGGCGCAGGACATCAAGCATCGCGTCGCGTTCCTGCAGCTGCAGGCCGTGCACGCGAGCGGCGCCACCACCCTCGTGAAGGCCGACGTCCTGTCGATGGTGAAGACCGTCGAGCGCTACCTCGAGGAGTCGAAGGCCGCGAAGGAATGGGTCGAGGCGTTCGACCCGGTCATCTCCGCGCACGTGACGGCGCAGGAGCATTTCGAGACGGCGCAGCTGGCGGCGGAGATCGGGATCGTGATCGCGTCGGTGGCGCTCCTCACCAAGAAGAAGCCCGCCTGGTACGTCGCCTTGCTGCTCGGCCTGGGCTCGCTGGGAATGGTCGGCTGGACATTTCAACATACCGGCTCGATCATGGACACCGGCGAGGCCAAGATCCGGGAGACCGAGAAGGTGTATCGCGATCTAAGGGACGCGGATAAGTCGACCGCCTACGAGGCGAGCTTCCTGGAAGAGATCACCAAGTCACTCGACGCCGACGAGCACCACTGACGTCGCAGGCGCTGGCCCCCTCAGGTGGGCGCCAGCCGGTGCTTCTCCAGCCAGTACTCCCAGGGGCGACCGAGCACGAGGTGATGCAGCTCGTCGGCGAGCCTCGCCTCTCCTGGGTCGAGGAATGTCGGCTGCCCGAGCTGCATGGCCATCGGCAGGAGTTGCGCGTTGTGCGTCGCGTACACCGCGCGGTACACCGCTTCCTTCAGCGACGTGCCGACGACGGTGGCGCCGTGCCCTCGCATCAGCACCATCGCCCGTGCTCCGAGCGACGCTGCCAGCGACTGACCGATCTCGCGGCTGGTGACGAGCATGTTCGTCACGCCGTGGTTCGCGCGAATGTCGAAGACCGGCGGCCCGTCTTCGAGGAAGCCGCCCATGTGGTAGAGCGGGCGAAGCGGGACCTTGGACACGCCGAAGGGGATCAACGCAGGCGCGTGCGTGTGCACGACCGCGAGGACGTCCGGTCGCTGGCGATAGAGCTCGCCGTGAATGAATCGCTCGATGGACGGACGGCCGCCGTCGGAGCGAACGGGATTGCTGTCGGCGTCCAGCTCGACGACGCGGCCGTCGGTCGCCGCGCCCGCGAGGTTGCTGCGGAGCATGAAGTAATGGTCGGGCACGTCCGGATGGCGCGCCGAGACGTGGCCGAATCCGTCGAGGATGCCTTCGCCCACGAGGATGCGCGTGGCGGTGATCAGCTCGTCGATTGTCTGTTGAACGCTGCTCATGACG
>JAMFST010000414.1 GCA_026225435.1 Labilithrix luteola | reverse complement strand
TTCCGTGACTGCGACGTGATGGTGAACGTGGTCGCTCCTCGCACCAGCTTCTGTTCGCTCACTCCCGAGGCCGCCGAGACGATGTTCCGGGACGTGGATGGCGTGGTCCTGGTGCTCGATGCCACCCCCGCCGCGCGCGAGACCAACAAGACGGCGGCGCAGCTGGTACGCGGAGCGGTCGCGGCAGCGGCGGCTTCGCCTTCAGGATCGCGACGGGTGGCCGTGGTGGTTCAGGTGAACAAGAGCGACCTGCCCGATGCGGTCGGGACGGCCGATATCGCCGCGGATCTCGCCGCGGACGTGGGGGAGAGCTGGCCGATGGTGGCCGCCACCGCCACGCGCGGCGAAGGGGTCCTCGAGACCATCGAGCGCACCGTCGCCGGCGTGGTCGACGTGCTCCGTGGTGAGGCCAGCTCGCACGAGACGACGCACGCCGCGCACGGTGTGGCCAATGGCGCCGGGGCCGCCCAGCACGACGGATCCGCCGGTGAGCCGGCAGCGCGAACCGGGCGTGTCGAGGGGAACCCGCTGCTCCACGCGCTGCGCCAGCTGCTGCGCGACACGGTGTCCGAGAAGGTCCACGAGCTCGAGGTGGAGCTGACGCGCAACCTCACCGACTCCTTCGCCCGCGCGATGAAGACCGCGGTGGCCGAGGCGATGGCGGACGCGATGACCGTCGCCATGGCCGACATGAGCGCCAAGGTGGCCAGCGTGCGCGCCGCGCAGGCCGAGGAGAGCGAGAAGGCGACGGCGACCGCCGCCGAGCAGCGTGCGCTGAACGAGGCGACCAAGCGCGCGGTCATCGAGGTGCGCACCTTCGTCGGCGGCGTGCTCCAGGAGATCACCCGCGCGCAGGCCGTGCAGACCGGCGAGGTGGCCGAGATCCAGGGCACCCTCGCGATCCTGTCGACCAGGTTCGAGAGCCTCGCCAGCAAGGAAGAGGTCGGCGAGCAGCGCGCCGAGATGAACCGCGTGCTCGACAAGAGCGCGCGCGAGGGGCGCGAGCACCTGGTCACGGTGATCGCCGGCGTGCGCCGCAGCCTCGACTCGCTCGCCAGCGACGCCTGCACCTTCGACACGCGCAAGCAGGTCGAGGAGGCGACGCAGGCAGTGCGCGCCCTCGACAAGCAGCTGGCGACGCTCGACTCGCAGCTTCGCGGCGCGCGCGACGACGCGCGTGAAGGGGCGGCGCGCTCGGTCGCCTCGCTCTCCAAGATCGGAGACACCACCGTGGATGTACAGACGCAGCTCAACTGGCTGGTCGATCAGCTGAAGAACAAGAAGAAGGGGTGGTTCGCCTGAACTGCCCTCGCAGCACCCACCCCGAACACTGACCGGAGCTACCCCATGGCCAACGACAAGATCGTCAACGAATCCTTCGACCACTTCGCCAACGACATTCCCGGCTTCATCGCCGCTTCGCTCGTCGATCTAGATTCGGGCATGACCCTCGCCGTGCGCTCGACGCGGAGCGACTTCGATCTCGCCGTCGCCAGCGCGTACAACAGCGAGCTCGTGAAGCAGAAGCAGAAGATCATGAAGGCGCTCGGGTTGAAGACCAACCTCGAGGACATGATCCTCACGCTCGGCGACCAGATCCACTTCATCAAGATCGTCTCGCCGACGGTGTTCATCTACCTGGCGGCGGATCGCTCGGCGGCGAACATCGCCATCGTGCGCACCGTCGTGAACAAGCACGCCGCCCAGCTGGCCTGACCAAAGGAGCTTGCCGTGAACCTCGAAACCACGATGCAGAACGCGCTCGATCTCCGCCCCGACGTGTCGGCCGTCGCCTGCCTCGACGGGCACGCGGGGCTGCTCCTCGGGATGTACGTCCGCGGCGATGTCTCGCGCGAGCTCGTCGAGGTCGCGGCCTTCTCCGCCACCCAGCTGTGCGCGCGTCCGCGCTTCCTCGAGGACGCCGACGGGTCGGACGATCTGGACAGTCTGGAGGAACCTTCCTGCGCCTTCGTCGCCTCGGACGAATGGATCCACGCCTACGCACGGGTGCCTGCGCAACCCGAGCTGGTGGTCGTCGGACTGGCGAAGGCGGGGACCAACCTCGCGCTCTTTCGCGCCTGGCTGGGCGATCTCGCTGGGCAGGTCGGGCGCGCGGCGTGACCGCGTTGCCTTCGACCGAAGGCACGAGCTTCCCGGTACCCACGGTGGCCGCGCTTTGCGAGCTCGTCGACGACCTCGACGGGCCAGCAGGGGGAGCAGTAGGCCAGCTGGTGTTCACCGGGGAGCGGCTCCTGAACGGAGCGGTCTTCGTCGAGGGGGGTCGTATCTGCTGGGCGGCGGCGAGCGGTCTGTCTCGCCGGCTCACCCAGCTCCTCGTCTTCAGCTCCGGTGTCGACGAGGTCACCATGGAAGGGCACTTCCGCGCCTGTCAGCAGCGCGGGGTGCCGCTGGGCGAGCACCTGGTCAGCGCGGGGATCATCTCCGCGGACGACTTTCGCCACGCTCTGCTCATTCACACCGCCGAATCGTTGAACCGCCTCTGCGACGAGGACGCGCGCGCCGTCTGGGTCCCGCGCGATGGGTCCGGCTACAGCCCTCGCTTCACCTTCACGTCCGCCGAGCTGCTCGCGCGCGCTCGCGGACTGCTTTATCCCATGCTCTCGCGCGAGCTGTCCGACGAGCTCGACGCCTGTTTCCGCGAGGGCGAGTGGGCGGTCGCCTTCGTTCGCAACGCCGCCAGCGCGGCCCCCGATCCCGTCGCCGTGCGCGGCGACTGGTACCCCTCGGCCAAGATGCTCGGTCGCATCGGCAAGTGGGCCGCCTCGTCTCTCGACGTGGCCGGCATCCTCCACGGCGATGCGCCGCTCCTGGTCGTCGCGTTACCCAATTCGCTCAAGCGCTCCGCCAGCGCCGACTCGCTCGTCGCCTTGGTCCACGGAAAGGGCATGATCGTCGGCGAGACCGGCCCCCAGGGGCCCGGGCGCATCTTGAACCGGCGCGCCGAGCTCAAACGCGCCCACCAGAAACCAGGAACCTGACCGATGGCCTTCTTCGACCCTGCCGAGCAGAGGATGGGTGTGCGCGTCGTCTACGACGGCGTCGCGGGCTCGGGCAAGACGACCAACCTGCGCCAGCTGTGCGCCCTCTTCGCCACCCAGCGCACCACCGAGCTGTACACGCCGGCGGAGCTCGACGGGCGCACGCTGTACTTCGACTGGGCGCAGATCAGCGCCGGCGTGGTGTGCGGCTTCCCGCTCCTCTGCCAGGTGATCAGCGTCCCCGGTCACGTGGTGCTGACGCCGCGGCGACGGCACCTCCTGGCGACGGCGGACGTCATCGTGTACGTCTGCGACAGCACGGCGAGCTCGGTGGAGCGCGCGCGGGAGGGGCTCGAGCTGGTCGACGCCATCGGTCGCGAGCGCGGCGCGCCGCTCCCCTTCTTGATCCAGGCGAACAAGCAGGACCAGGCGGGGGCGCTCGCCGGTGGCGCGCTCCTGCGCGAGCTCGGTCGCGAAGGGGTCCCCTTCGTCGAGGCGATCGCTGCCGACGGGATCGGCGTGGTGGACACCTTCGTCCACGCGGTGCGCGCGGTCTCGCGGCGCATGCAAGAGCAGTCGAACGCCGGCACGCTGCAGGTGCCGGTGCGGGCGGCGGACCGGCCGGCGGATCTGCTCGCCGAGCTGGCCGAGGCCGCGCTCGATCCGGAGATGGCGGCGGAGATGCTGCTCGAGGAGGCGTCGGCGGCCTTTCTCCTCGCCGGGCTCGAGGGCCCCTCGGACGAGCAAGACGTGGACGTCGTCGGAGAGGGCGACGTCGAGGCCCCGGTGGAGGTGCCGGCGCGGGCCGGTCGCAGCGCGTCTCTCCCGCGGCTTCCGCAAGGGGACGTGCCCACGGGGTTCGTCTGGCCGGCGCACACCGGTCGCGGAACGCTCCACGATCTCCACGACGGTGGAGCGTTACGCGACGCCGTCCCCAGCGCCACCGGCGAGGGGGCCTTCGTCCGCGATGCTGGCAACTTCGTCCTGCGCACCGCGCTCGCGGCCCGCTTCGAGGACGCCGAGAGCGCGCGGCAAGCGCTGGTTCGCGCGGCGCGAGAGCGCACCCAGCTCGGTCCCCTGCTCGCGCCGGAGACGGTGCTCGTCGCGCAGGACGACGGCCGCGAGGCCACCTGGATCTGGACGCTCACCCCGCGGATGCCCGATCTCGTGAGCTGGCTCGAGGAGCGTCACGAGGATGCGGCGGCGACCGGCCCTGCGCTGGTGGCCTTCGGCAACGCGCTGGCGACGGCGGTGACCCTGGCGCGCCTTCAGGGGATCGGCATGAGCTTCGAGCCGCGCGCCTTCGGGGTGCAGGAGGGGGTCGTGCGCTACGTGGGAGACCTCGGCCGCGCGCCCATCGCGGAGGCGGAGGTGGACGCGGCCGTCGCCGAGGCGGTGCGCATCGTCGAGACGGCGCGTGGAAACGGGCCGATGGTCCTCGAGGCGTTCTCCGCCGAGCTGCGGCGACGCCTCTCGCACGCCGAGGTCGCGGGCCTCGGATCGGGGAAGGCGGCATGATCCCAAGAGCGCCGCGGCCGATGGGCGCGCCCGAGGAGGCAACCGTGGAGAGTCTTCGCCAGGAGATCTACGAGCTGCGGACGAAGCTGGCGATCGCCCGGCGAGCGCTGGCGGAGGAGCGCGAGCTCGATCACGCCATCCTCGACGGGGTCGACGTGGGCGTCATCACGACGCAGCCCGATGGGACCATCACCTTCGCCAATCGCTGCGCTCTCGCGCTCTTGCAGATCCCCGAGGACGTGGTCGGCGTCACCGTGCAGTACCTCCTGGGCTTCGAGCGCTCCCCCGCCGAGCTGCTCGGAGAGGACGCGCGGCTCACGCTGATCCATCCGCTGCTGACCCGCAACCAGTCGCCGCTCGACCTCGAGCTGTCCATCACCCGCGGCGATGTCCACACCGGCGACGGCGACAGCAGCGTGCGGGTCGGCTTCTTCCTCATCTTCCGCGACGTTGGCGAGGAGCGACGGAAGGAGGCCGAGCGCAGTCGCTTCGAGCGGCTCGCCGCCATGGGCCCCATGGTGGCCGGCTTCGCCCACGAGATCCGCAACCCGGTCGCGGCGCTCCGATCCATCGCCGAGGAGCTGGGCGAGGAGCTGGCCGCGGCCGGTGTCGCCTTGCCGCATGCCCGCAGGATGTTGCTGGTCCTGGCGCGGATCGAGCGGCTGGTGCGCACCTCGCTTCGCTTCGGTCGTCCGGCGAGCGCCAAGCTGGCAGCCCATCGACCGTGGGAGATCGGCGCCGGCGCGGTCGCCAGCGTCTACCAGCGCACCAAGGCGTCCGGCGCGCAGATGCGCGTGGAGATGGACTCCGAGCTCCCCGACGTCCTCGCCGACGACGAACAGCTGACCCAGGCGCTGACGATCCTGCTGGAGAACGCGCTCGACGCGGTGAGCACGCCGGAGAAGGTGCTCCTGCGAGTCACACGCGCAGCCGCGCCCGAAGGGGACCATCGGGGGAGAAAGTCCACACCTCCTCCACGAGATACACCCCCCGCCGCCTTCACACCTGTCGCCGTCCCGCCTCTAACGTGGGTGCGCTTCGAGGTCGTCGATGACGGGCCAGGTATTCCCGCGGACTTGCGCAGCCGGATCTTCGATCCGTTCTTCACCACGAAGCCACAAGGGACGGGTCTCGGCCTGTCGATCGCGCAGCAGATCGTGAGCGAGAACGGCGGCCGCCTGGACCTCAGCTCCGCTAGAGGTGGGCCGACTATTTTCGCCATTTCGCTACGAATTATCGAGTGAGCGTACGCCAGCGGCTTTCCCCTCTCGCGCGGAGTCCTTATCCTGAAGGGCCGGCTGGACGTACCGAGCGGGCGGCAGGAGACGAGACTCTGTTCGTACGAGGAAAGCTTCGATGGTGAGGTCGGCTAGGTCGGCGGGCGGCTCCGTGCTGGTCGTCGAGGACGACGAGGCCCTCCGCTTCGGGCTGTGTGCGAGCTTGCGCCGTCTCGGCTACGACGTGCACGAGGCCGGCACCTGCGCGTCCACGCTCGCCGCCTTCGTCGAGCATCGTCCGGACGTCGTCCTCGCCGACATGCGTCTGCCGGATGGCGACGCCTTGCAGCTTCTGCCCCAGCTCCGCGCGCTCGATCGCAGCGTGCCGATCCTCATCATGACCGGCTACGGCACCATCGACCTCGCCGTGCGCGCGGTGAAGCAAGGGGCCGAGGATTTCGTCACCAAGCCGGTCGACTTCGATGCCCTCAGCTGGTTCGTGCGCATCTCCATCGCCAAGCGACGCACGCATCAGAGCGGTGTGCGCCACAAGGCGAGCGGCGGCGGTCCCGCCAGCGCGGGTGGCGCAGGTTCGAGCGGCGCCTCGGGCCGCCCGAGCAGCTCGCCGGAGATTCCCTTCCAGTTTCGCTCTCCGGCGATGCAGCGGGTGGAGGAGCAGATCGAGCGGCTGCGCGACGCCGATTGCTCGGTGCTCCTCCTCGGCGAGACCGGCACGGGCAAGAGCGTCCTCGCACGGCACATCCACGCCCTCGGCGCGCGCGCCAATGGCCCCTTCATCGACATCAACTGCGCCGGCCTCACGCGCGAGCTGGTGGAGAGCGAGCTCTTTGGCCACGAGCGCGGCGCCTTCACCGGCGCGCACGCCGTCAAGCAGGGGCTCTTCGAGACCTCCGCTGGCGGCACGCTCTTCCTCGACGAGATCGGGGACGTCGACGTGCTCGTGCAGCCCAAGATCCTCAAGGTGGTGGAGGAGAAGCGCTTCCGCCGCATGGGCGACGTGAAGGAGCGCGCGGTCGACGTGCGGCTCATCTCCGCCACGCATCACGACCTTCACCAGTCGGTCGCGAGCAAGACGTTCCGCGCGGACCTCTACTACCGCATCAGCACCGTCACGATCACCATCCCCTCGCTGCGCGAGCGGCGCGAGGACGTGTTGCCGCTGGCGGCGCGCATCCTCGCCGATCTGGGCGGAGCGGACGTGGACATCGGGCCGAGCGCGGCGGCGATGCTGCTCGACTACCAGTGGCCGGGGAACCTGCGCGAGCTGAAGAACGTGCTCGAGCGCGCGCTGCTCCACCGCAGTGGCCCGGTGCTCCACGCGAGCGACGTCCTCTTCGATCAGCGCAGCTCGGACGCGCGTATCCCGGCCGCCAGCGGGATGCACGTCCCCACGCCGATGGGCGGCTCCGGGAGCTACCCGGCGAGCAGTGGGCACATGCGCTCGGCCGCTCCGGTCGACGGCACGCGCACGCTGTCCCAGGTCGAGCGCGAGGTGATCTACGAGGCGCTCATCGCCGAGAACGGCCGCGTCGAGGCCGCCGCGCGTCGCCTCGGCATTCCGCGCAGCACGCTCTACCAGCGCATCAAGGAGTACGGCATCCACCCGTCGCAGTTCCGCGGACGGGTGGGCAACGGCGAGAGCTGACGCTCACGCGGTGGGAGAGCGGCGCAGGAAGCGAAGGCGCGCCTTCTGCTTCTCCCCTTCGCGGGTGCGATGTGGCTCGCGGGGAGGCAGCTGCTCGAGGAGCTGCGCGGTGGAGGCGGCGATCTCCTCGATGGCGCGAGCGAAGGCCGCCTCGTTCGCCAGCGACGGCTTGGTCACGCCGCTCACCTTGCGCACGTACTGCAACGCGGCGGCGCGGATCTCGTCCTCGGTCGTCGGCGGCTCGAAGTTGTGGAGGACGCGGATGTTGCGGCACATGAGCTGATCGTAGCGCGACGATCGGTGAAACCTCCAGGCGACGAAGGCCTGCGCCGAGCCCGTCAGCAGGCTCGTCGCGTAGACCGAGTCGCGCCCCTGGCGGTGACGATCGACCGCGTCAGCAATTTCATATTCGTTTCATGTCAGCGATTGGCAACTTCGGCCTAAGGTGCCCCCCATGAGCGAGCGAATGCGCCTGGAAGGTCTGAC
>JAMFST010000413.1 GCA_026225435.1 Labilithrix luteola | reverse complement strand
CTCGTCGAAGAGGGTCTGAGCCTCGGCGGCGGCGCTGGCGTTCTGGGCCTGGGCGCGATGTCCGAAGCCCGCGCCGGCGACGAGCACCGAGGCAACGAGGGGGATCAGCGCGAGGCGAGAAGCGGTCAGCACGTCCTCCTAGCGTCGGTCATTGGCCATGTTGATGTCACCCGACTTGTCGATCGGCCGGCGCGGCACGGCGGGAGCAGCCGCGGGACGGACAGGACGCAGCGGACGGGCGCTGGCGACGGAGCTCGCCGGAGCGACGGCCCGTGCCTCCGACGACGCGGGCGCGGCCGGCGTGCTGGTGTCGAGCGCGAGCGGCAAGGCCCCGGCATCCGGCGGGCTGGCGACGAGAGCCGCGCTGGAGCCGGCGGGCGCAGCGCTCGACCCGCTGGCCGCGGCAGGACCGGAGCCGCCACGCGAGGTGAGGCTCACGGTGATGGCCGCGGCGCCGATGGCCACCACGAGCGCGCCCACGGCTGCGACCACGGGGAACAGACGCGCGCGCGGCGCCGGCGCCGGCAGGACGCTCGTCTCGAGCTCCTGGAACGAGCGCTCCTCGCCGTCCACCGCGCCCGACCAGGAGACGCTCGTGGCGGCCGTCGAGGGGAGAGGGGTGAACGTGGAGATCGACGCGCGCGAGACCCGCGGTGCGCTCGGCGCCGGGACGATGGTGGCGACGCGCTCGATGCGCTCGACGATGCTCGGATCGGAGGTGAACGGGGCGAGCGCGCGGGCCATCTCGGAGACGCTGGCGAAGCGCTCCTCGACCTTCTTCGCCAGGCACTTGTGGACCACGTCGGCCAGCGCCGCCGGCACCTCGGCGCGCTCCACGTCGAGCCGCTCGGGCTCCTCCTGGAAGACGCGGGCACATAGCTCGGTGAGCGTGGAGGCGCGGAAGGGGATGCGACGGGCGATGAGCTCGTAGAGGATGACGCCGAGCGACCACACGTCGCTGCGACCGTCGACCTCGCGCGGCCGCCCGAGCTGCTCGGGCGACATGTAATTCGGCGAGCCCATGATCGCCGAGGTGCGCGTGAGTGACAGCTCCTGTCCGCCGTTGATCGTCTTGGAGATGCCGAAATCGAGCACCTTCACCAGCGGGTGCCCGTGGACGCTCTGGGTGAGGAACAGGTTCCGCGGCTTGAGATCGCGGTGGACGATGCCGAGCGCGTGCGCCTCGGCGACCGCCTCTCCCGCTTGCAGCACGAAGTCGACCGCCTCGGCGATGGCGATGGGCTCCTTGCTGGCGATGCGATCGGCGAGGTCCTGCCCGTCGAGCAGCTCCATCACCATGTACGGCGAGCCGTTCTCCAGGTTGCCGACGTCGAGCACGCGGGCGACGTGCTCGCTGCGCAGACGCACCGCCGCGCGCGCCTCGCGAGCGAAGCGCTCGGTCGCCTCCTCGCTCTCGAGCGCGGCCGGCAGGAGGAACTTCAGCGCCACGCGCTGCTCGAGGGCGAGGTGCGTCGCCGCCACGACCACGCCCATGCCGCCTTTGCCGAGGATGCCGTCGACGCGGTACTTGCCCGCGAGGATGGTGCCCGGCTCGAGAAGCTTGGAATACTCGGCGTTGGTCGGCATGCACTTCAACGGGAGAGCCGCCGCACGCGGACTGCCCGATGCTCACCTCAAAGTATCACCGCGGCACGGGTGCGGGGACCTTCGTTGCTCCGTCCGGTTCGGTCGTGAGGCTGCCCGGAGAGTCGCTCGTGTCGGATGAAGGGGGCGACGGTGTACGTCGTCCGCCGCGACGGACGAAGAGCAGCAGGAGGCCACCCAGGAGCAGCGCCG
>JAMFST010000412.1 GCA_026225435.1 Labilithrix luteola | reverse complement strand
GGGCCTGCGCGGCGGCGAGCACGGTGCTCGGTCAACCGACCTTCGCGAACACGGAGCTCGACGGTTCGCTCGTGGCCAGCGCCGGCGGAACGACGCGGCCGAGGGGGCTCACCGTCGACAACGGGGAGCTCTTCTTCACGGAGGCGGATTACAATCGCGTGCTGGTAACGGCGGCTCCGCCAGCGTCCGGTGCCGGCGCGACGCGCGTGTACGGACAGCCGGATGGCGCCTCGTTCTTGCCCAACGCGGGCGGCCCACCGAGCGCATCCACCCTCGCCTCCCCACGGGGCGTCTTCGCCGACTCCGCGCACGTCGTCATCGCCGACACGACGAACAATCGAGTGCTGGTCTACGACCGCGCGTCGGGCGCGACGGCCGCGAGCCTCGTGCTGGGGCAGAGCAGCTTCACGACGGCCGCCGCGAACGGCGGCTCGGTCGCCAGCGCGGCCACCTTGTCGGCGCCCGAGGGCGTCTACTCCGACGGCACCCGCCTCTTCATCGCCGACACGGGCAATCACCGTGTGCTCGTGTGGGACGCGTTTCCGGCGACGAGCGGTCAGGCGGCCGACCACGTGCTCGGACAGAGCGACTTCACCGACACGTCTCCCAACCAAGGAACGACTGCCTCGGCGTCCACTCTGAGCTCTCCCACCGCCGTGCGCGTCGTCTCAAGCAATCTGTACGTGGCGGATTCGGGCAACAATCGCGTTCTTCACTTCGTCACCGTGCCCACCGGCAACGGTGCGGCCGCCACCGATGCCATCGGCCAGCCCGATCTCACGAGCCGCGCTCCTGGCTCGCAACCCAACGACGCTACCCTGTTGGCAGGCCCGGTCCAGCTGGCTGACGATGGTTTCGCTCTGTACATCTGCGACCGTGACCTCAACCGCATCGTGACCTATCCACTCGGTGGCGCGGCCCAAGCCTCGGTCACCCCCACGGCCAGCATCGTCACCCTGTCCGGTCCCGACGGGCTCGCGGCCGAACGGACCCCGGCCTTCACCAGCCGCCTGTATCTCGCGGACAGCAACGACGGGCGCGTGGTCGTCATCGACGGGTTGTCACGTCTGGTCTCGCACTGAGGTGGTACTTTCGAGGCGTGAGCCAGCTGCTCCGCCTCGCGCTCCTCGCATCCGCAGCTGCCGCGGCCGCCGCTGGTGGCACCGCCGCCTGCACCAGCGCGAGCGCGGTCGACGAGGACGCCACCAACGGGATCTACGGTTCGTGGGTCTCGACCGACGCCAGCGGCGCGACCGGCCCCAGGACGGTCCGCCTCTCGCTCACCAGCGCGCGGACGTACTCGCTCGAGGAGCTCACCGTCTCCACCACCGGCGCCACCCTGGCCCACGCGGAGACCGGCACCTTCACCGCCAGCGCCGGCGTCATCGACTGGAGCCCGGAGCAGTCCACCTGCCCGGGGCCGGACGCGACCTACCAGTCGGCCTACGAGCTGTCGGGCACGACCTTCTCGCTGGCGCTGCCGGGGGGAGACGTCATCGCGCTCCGCGCCGTGGGTGACGACGACGATGCAGGCGCGGGCGCGGCGCTCACCCTCGGCTGCTTCGGCGCCGACGGCGGCTTCACCACGTCGCCGCTCTCCGCCGTGACGAACTGAACGAGCAGCAGCCTCAGAAGCCTTCCCGCTCCGGCGCGAACCCGGCGAGGCGCGCAGCCGCGATCCGCACCGCCTCGGGGTTGTCGTCCACCAGCACGAAGCCGCGCTCGTTCCGCGCCGCCGCCTCGCCGGTGGTGCCGCTGCCGG
>JAMFST010000411.1 GCA_026225435.1 Labilithrix luteola | reverse complement strand
GCGGTCATCAGCACCGGGCGCAGCCGCGTCTGTCCGGCCAGCTCCGCGGCGGCGAGCGCGCCGATGTCCTTCTGCGCGCGGACGTCGTTGGCGAAGCTGACCATGAGGATGCTGTTGGCCACGGCGACGCCGATGCTCATGATCGCCCCCATGAACGACTCGACGTTCAGCGTGGTGCGCGTCGCCAGCAGCATCGCCAGCACGCCGGTGAGCGCGCCGGGCACCGCCGCCAGGATGATCACCGGGTCGAGCCACGACTGGAAGAGGACGACGAGCAGCAGGTAGACCAGCACCGTCGCCAGCACGAGACCGCCGCCGAGACTGGCGAACGACGAGGTCATGCTCTCGCTCTGGCCGTGCACGCTCACCTTCACCCCGGGAGGCAGCGTCCCCAGCTCGGCGATGGCCTGCTTGATCTCGGCGGTCACCGCGCCGAGGTCGCGCCCCTCGACGCCGCACTGCACGTCGATCACCCGCTGGACCGCGTCGTGCGACACGAGCCCGGTCGTCTGCGAGGGGCGCACGGTGGTGAACATCCCGAGGTAGGGCGCCACCGACGGGTTGTCCGGCCGCACCGAGGTGCCCGGCTGGATCTCCACTGGCGTCCCCAGCAGATCGTGCACCTGCGCCTCGTCGCGCAGCGGCGTCTGCACCGCGACGACGTAGTTCACGTTGTTCGCCGGGTTGACCCAGAAGGATGGCGCCAGCCCGAAGCTGGAGCTCAGCGAGGTGAGCACGTTGTTGGCGACGTTGGCCTGGCTGACGCCTAGCTCGAGAGCGCGCTCGCGGTCCACGTCGAGGCGCAGCGCGGGGTGGTCGAACGACTGCGGGGTGCGCACGTCGACCGCGCCGGGGATGCGCTTGATGCGGGCGCGCAGCTTGGCGGCGAGATCGCGCGAGACGTCGATCTTCGGCCCTTCGACCTCGACGTCGATGGGGGCGGAGAGCCCGAAGTTGAGCACCTGGGCGATGATGTCCGCCGCCTGGAAGTAGCCGGTCACAGCGGGGAAGTCCCCGGCGAGCATGGCGCGGATCTCCCGGCGGTATCTCTCGCTGGGGGCGTGCCCCTCCTTCAGCGCGATGAGGATGTCGGCGTCCTGCCCGCCGATGCTGTCGGTCTGGACGAAGGCCAGGTTGTACGAGGAGGGGAGGCCGATGGAGTCGTTGACCGTCTCCAGCTCGCGCGCCGGGATGATCTCGCGGATCCGTCGCTCGATGCTGGCGACCACCTGCTCGGTGTCCTCGATGCGCGTGCCGATCGGGGCACGCACGTGCAGCCGCAGCTGCCCGGCGTCGACCGTGGGGAAGAAATCGAGCCCGACGTGCAGCGCGCCGTATCCCGCGACGGCGACGAGCCCGAGCGCGTAGAGGAGAACGGCGGCGCGCTGGCGCAGCACGCGCTCGAGGATCCGCGTGTAACCGCGTTCCATCGCGCGGAACATCTTCTCCGGAAGCGTGACGTGATCCGGATCGTGGCGCGGCTCGCTCGCCAGGAGCATGCGCGAGAGCGTCGGCACCAGGGTGCGCGACAGGACGTAGGAGGCGAGCATGGCGAAGACGACCGCCATGGCCAGCGGCGTGAAGAGGTACTTCGCCGGGCCCACCAGGAACACGACCGGGAAGAAGACGATGCAGATGGTGAGCGTGGCGGCGATGGCCGGCGTCGCCACCTGGCTCGCGGCGGTCATGATGGCCACGGTCAGCGGCTTGCCGCTCTCCCAGTTGCGGTGGATGTTCTCCACCTCCACCGTCGCGTCGTCGACGAGCATCCCGATGGCCAGCGACAGGCCGCCGAGCGTCATGATGTTGAGCGTCTGCCCGAAGAGATAGAGGGCGAGCAGCGCGCTCAGGATCGCCAGCGGGATGCTGGTCGAGACGAGCAGCACGCTGCGCCAGCTGCCGAGGAAGAGCAGCACCATGATCGACACGAGGATCGAGCTGATGACCGCCTCCTTCACCACGCCGGACAGAGCCGCGCGGACGAAGCCGGACTGGTCGAAGTCGATCTTCAGCTCGGTCCCCTCCGGCGCCGTTGCCTTGATGAGCGGCAACAGCTCCTTGGTCGCATCGACGACGGCCAGCGTGGAGGCGGAGGCCTTCTTGATGATCGCCAGGTACGTCGCCCGCTTGCCGTTCACCCGCACCACGTTCTGCTGCACGGCGAACCCGTCGTGCACCGTGGCCACGTCGGAGAGGCGCACCGTGCGTCCGTCGCTCGCCTTGAGCGGCATCTGCCCGAACTCGGCGATGCTGTCGGGGCTGTTGTTGATGGTGACGTCGTAGTCGGTGCCGCCGATGCGCGCGTCGCCGGCAGGGAT
>JAMFST010000410.1 GCA_026225435.1 Labilithrix luteola | reverse complement strand
GCGCCGGGCCGGCGCCGCCGATCACGTCGAAGCTCGCCGAGACGAGCGAGCTGTGCGTCATCTCCACCTTCTGGAAGTAGGTCCCGTCGTCCCCCGCCGGCTGCACCCCGAGCGCCTGCAGCTCGCTGGCGACGTAGCGCGCGGCGATCTCGAACCCCGGCGTCCCCGGCTCGCGCCCCGCGAGGAGATCGTCGGCGAGAAAGCGGATGTGCGCGGCGAGCGCTTCGGGACGGATGCCAGCGGCAGCGGCAGCGGCCCCCGGCGCGAAGCTGTCGAGACCCGCGGCGGGAGGTGCCGGCGGCGGAGCGGCGGCCGCGGGTGCGGCAGGCGGCGCGCTCGGCGGAGGCGCGGCCGCCGGAGCGCAGGCGGCGACGGAGGCGGTCAGGCCAAGGAGAAGCGAACGAGCGGAACGCGAGGTCGGCACGCCGGCACTTATAGCTTCTCCGGGAAGCGACGGAAGAAGCTGTGCTCGTTCCACTGGGCGCCGTTGTGTTCGAGGCGGCGCCTACTTCGGTCACGGCGCGATGCGGTAGTCGTGCAGATTCGCAACTCCGCGGAAGTGCTTGTGGATGAACAGCAGCCCCCCCGCGCCATCCACCGTCACCCGCGACACCTCGGGCCCCGCCGGCGTCTGCGCGCCGAGCTCGATCTGCACGTGCACGTAGTCGATGAAGGTGCCGGGCTTGCTCAGCTTGAAGCCGGTCGAGTACGGCCGCCCGGTCTTCGCGTCGACCCAGATCGAGCCTTCCACCGTCTCCTTCGACGGCTCGCGCGGGACGAAGGTGATGCGCACGCGATCGGGATCGGCCTGATCGGTCTCCACCTGATCGAACACGTAGTGCAACTGCTCGGCGGCGAGGAAGGGGATGCGGATGCGGTGCTCCTTGTCGTGCGCGCGCTCCTCGTCGCTCTTGGCCTTCTCCTTCTCGGCGGCCTCGTTCGCCTTGCGCTGCGCGTCGAGCGTCTCGTCCTTCCCATCGGTGAGGTAGCGCATCACGATGAAGTGCTGCTTGTTCCCGTCGGACTCGACGCGCGCCTTCATCTCCTTCACGTCGTCGGTCTTGCCGTCCTTGTCGACGCTCTCGAGCTTCCCCTCGACGACGAAGCTGGTCTTCTTCGCCACGTCTTCGATCTGCGCCGACTGCCCGGCGAGCTTGCTCAGCAGGTCGGGCGACGGAGCGGCCGCGCGCGCGAGGTGCGGCACGAGCGGCGCGGCGAAGGCGAGAGCCGACGAGACAAGCGTGAACGTGCGTCGGGGAGTCATCCCGGGAGTCTGGTCCGGAAGATCGATCCCGTCGAGCGGCAGGAGCGAGCTCGAGCGACGGCGCGACCACGGCGGCGCCTTCCTCGCGACTGAGCGACTTTTCGCGTTCGTTTAGCCACCGAGCGGTACGTCACGTGGAGAGGCACGAAGCGCCATGAACGCATCGGAACGAATCAGCCTGCCGCACGGCTCTCGCTACGAGGCCCCCGGCAAGGTCGTGAGGACGGTGATCCTCTACGAGGACGGCACCGAGATCACCATCGAGTCGGACGAGCACGGCGAGCAGCTCTTCACGAACCGGCCGATGGAGGAGCGAGAGGACGGGACGTGGCGGGTGCGTAGACACACGTCCTGATCGCGCCGAGCCGATCGAGGAGGTCGAAACCGGCGATCATCCGCCACGAGAGCGCCGCGGGCGGATGAACGGGGAGACCACTACGCCGGCGGCCGCAGCGACCCCAGCCCCTGAGCCGACAGCCGCTCCCCCGCCAGAGGCAACCACGCGACGAACACGGTCCCGCCGTTCGGCGTCGCCTCGATCTCGATCGAGCCGTTGTGCAGCTCGAAGATCGATCGCGCGAGCGACAGCCCGAGCCCCAGGCTCCCCAGCTGGCGCGCGCGTTCGACGTTCTTGAAGGCCTCGAACATCTTCTCCACCTCGGCGCGGGAGTGCGCGCCGCCGGCGGTCTCCACGGACACGCGCAGGCGGCTGGCGTTGGCCGGCAACGTCGCGCTCACCTGGACCACGGCCCCCTCGGCGGTGAGCTTCACCGCGGTCATGATGACGCCGGTGAGCGCCTGGGCGATGCGCGCCGGGTCGACGAAGAGCTTGGGGACACCGGGCTGGATCTCCGCCAGGATGGCCACGTTGCCGCCGACGGTGAGG
>JAMFST010000409.1 GCA_026225435.1 Labilithrix luteola | reverse complement strand
GCTCCGCTGCTCGCCAGCATCGCCCGGGTGAAGGACGTCCGCTCGCTCACCGCGGCCATCGTCGACCTGCACGCCAACGCCATCTACCCGCTCTTCAACACCTTCCCGCTGCAGGATCTCAAGGACGCGACCCAGGTCGTCGCCGGGATCGATCAGCAGGGGATCGGCCTGCCCGATCGCGATTACTACCTGTCGACTGATCGCGAGATGGTCGAGACCGTCGACTTCTACCGGCAGCACGTCGAGCGGATGCTTCTGCTCGCCGGCGACAAGCCGAAGGCGGCGAAGGCCGGCGCGGCAGACGTGCTGCGCATCGAGACGGCCATCGCGCGCATCGAGCAGGACAAGGTCGTGCGCCGCGATCCTTACAAGGTCTACAACCCGGTGGACCGCCACGAGCTCACCGCGCTCGCGCCGAGCTTCCCCTGGGACGCCTACTTCGTGGCGCTGGGGATCCCGGCAGCGCACGAGGTGATCGTCAACGACAAGGCGTACTACCGCGGCGTCGAGGAGCTCCTGCAGAAGGAGAAGCCGGCGGCGTGGCGGAGCTACCTGCGCTACCGCGTGCTGTCCGCCTCGGCCTCGATGCTCACCAAGGGCTTCGTCGACGAGAGCTTCCGCCTGCGCCAGAAGCTCCTCGGCGCCAAGGAGCTCGAGCCGCGCTGGAAGCGCTGCGTGAAGGACGTCGACGGCGAGATGGGCGAGCTCCTCGGGCAAGCCTACGTGTCGGCGAAGTTCGCCGGCGACTCGAAGGCGCGCGCCGGCGAGGTGGTCGGCTGGATCGAGGAGGCGATGCGCGCCGACCTGCGCCTGGTCCCCTGGATGGACGAGCCGACACGAAGCGCGGCGCTGGCGAAGATGGGGGATCTGAACCAGAAGGTCGGCTACCCGGACAGGTGGCGCCGCTACGACTTCAAGGTCACCCGCGACTCCTACGCGGCCGACGCGCAGGCGGGCGAGCGCTTCGAGCAGCACCGCCTGCTCGCCAAGATCGGTCGCCCGGTCGACAAGACGGAGTGGGGCATGACCCCGCCGACGGTGAACGCCTATTACGATCCGCAGCTGAACGAGATCGTGCTGCCGGCCGGGCAGCTACAGCCGCCGTTCTTCGCCCGTGACTTCTACGCGCCGGTGAACATCGGCGACATCGGGGCGAACACCGTGGGGCACGAGATCACCCACGCCTTCGACGACGAGGGGAGCCAGTTCGACGGGCACGGCAACCTGCACGACTGGTGGAGCGCCTCCAGCAAGGAGAAGTTCAACGTCGCGACCACCTGCGTGGCCGACCAGTACAGCAAGTACGAGGCGGTCCCCGGCGTGAAGCTGAACGGAAAGCTCGGCGCCGGCGAGAACATCGCCGATATCGGCGGCGTGAAGCTGGGACTGTACGCGCTCGCCGCCTGGCAGAAAGCGCACCCCGAGGCGGAGCGCCGCGTGGACGGCTTCACCGACGAGAAGCTCTACTTCCTCGCCTACGCCCAGGGCTGGTGCTCCAAGGAGCGCCCCGAGCTGCTCGCCACCATGGCGCGCTCCAACCCGCACTCGCCGCCGCGCTTCCGGGTGAATGGCCCGATGATCGACACCCCGGCCTTCGCGGCGACGTACCAGTGCGGCGCGGGTACTCCCATGAACGACGGAAAGGCGTGCGTGGTCTGGTGAGCGCGCGGATCGTCTGCCAGAGCGAGCGGCTCCTCCTGCGCGAATTCTCGGCGGACGATCCCGACGACGTGATCTTCGCCCGCGCGCTGGTCAACGATCCCGGATGGCTCCGGTTCATCGGAGACCGCCACGTCCACGACGAGGCGAGCGGCAAGGCGTATGTCGCCAAGGTGGCGGCCAGCTACGCCGAGCACGGCTTCGGCTTCTGGGCGGTCTGCCCGAAGGCGGCGGATGGGAGCGCGGGTGCGCCGGTCGGCATGTGCGGCCTCATCAAGCGCGCCACCTTGCCGGCGGTTGATCTGGGCTTCGCCTTCTTGCCAGCGGGGCGCGGTCAGGGGCTGGCGCGCGAGGCGGCGCGGGAGACGATCGACCACGCGCGCGCGAAGCTCGGCATCACGGAGATCCTCGCGATCACCGACCCGACGAACGAGCGATCCCTCCACTTGCTGGAGTCGCTCGGCTTCGCGCTCCAGCGGCGTGCTCGGCTCGATCCGGCGGACATCGAGCTCAGCATCTTTCACCGCGCGCTCTGAACCTTCGGCGCATCTCGCGCTAGACTTACATCCATGCCGACCGCTGCCACGAAGCTCACGGTCACCCTCGCGGAATACATCGCGGCGGAGACGGCAAGCCGGACAAAGCACCAGCTCATCGCCGGCGAGGTGTTCGACATGAGCGGCGGCACGCCCGAGCACGCGGCCATCATCGCGAGTGTCGGAGTCGAGCTTGGATCCCAGCTTCGGGGCCGCCCTTGCCGGCTCTATGCTTCGGAGCTGCGGGTCGGCATCGACGACCTCGTGACCTACCCCGATGCCTCGGTCGTGTGTGGTGAGCTCGAACGCCATCCCGAGGAGCGGACCATCGTGCTGAACCCGACCGTGCTCGTCGAAGTTCTCAGCGAGAGCACCGAGGCCTACGATCGCGGCGAGAAGGCCGAGCGTTACCGGCGTATCCCGTCGCTGCGCGAGTACGTGCTGGTCAGCCAGCACAGGGCGCACATCGAGTTGTTTCGCAGGACCAAGGAGGGGTGGATCCTCGTGGAGGCACACCAGGGCGAGCGGCTTCGCGTGGAGTCGATCGACTGCTGGCTCGACGTCGACGCGATCTACGACGGCATTCTCGAGCGGCGAGCTTCTTCTTCGCCCTAGACGTCTTCCAGCTGCCGCTGTGAGATCGCCGCCCGCCGCTGCCGCGCCTGTCGGGCCCCGTAGAACAGGTAGATGACGAGGCCCACGGCGAGCCAGATCCAGAACCGGCGCCACGTCGCCGGCGGGAGGCCGGC
>JAMFST010000408.1 GCA_026225435.1 Labilithrix luteola | reverse complement strand
GGCTGCTCGTGCTGCAAGGCGCGCGCGACTACCAGGTGACCCCGGCGGAGCTCGAGACGTGGAAGCGCGGCCTCCACGGGAAGCCCCGGGCGAGCTTCACCCTGTATCCGGGCTTGAACCATCTCTTCGTGCGGGGCGAAGGGGCGCCGTCGCCCGCCGACTACGCACGACCCGGGCTGCACGTCGACGAGCGGGTGGTCACCGACATCGCCACGTGGCTCACCTCGTGAATCGTCCTCACTCGTCACCTGCGGCGCTGTCGCTCTCCCGACGCGCAATCGGCCCCGTCTTCGCCTTGGCCGCCCGCGCGTAGTCGGCCGGCGCGAGGAAGATCTGCGTGCCGCGGACCCCCGCCGAGACGCTGATGACGGGGAACCGCAGCGCGCTCTCGTCGAGGAAGACCGGGTAGTCCTTCTTCGCGGCGAAGACGGTCACGCCGCCGCGGACGTAGCCGGTGAGCGGCTGCACCTCCTTGAGCGACACGGTGTCCGCCTTGGAGTCGCCGGAGAGGCGGGCGACGGCCTTGCGATCGAGGTGCGCGTCGCCGGCGACCACGGCGAAGAAAATCCCGTGCTTGTCGCCGCGCGCCACCAGCGTCTTGAAGACCTGCTCGAGCGGCAGCCCCACCTTGCGGGCCACCGTCTCGGCGGACAGATCTTCGGGGTCGACCTCGTACTCGTGCAGCTCGTAGGCGATCTTCAGCCGGTCGAGCACGCGGACGGCGTTGGTCTTGGGCACGGCTCGCCTCGGCGCCGCGATCAGAACGGGTTCGGATGGAGCGCGTTGCCGGTGTTCGTCTTCTTCCCGACACCGCTCTCCGCGCCAGCCTTCGCGCCGGCCCCCGCCTTGTCCTGGTCGAGGATGATGAACTGGACGCGGCGGTTGCGCGCCCGGTTGCGCTCGGTGACGTTGGGGACCAGCGGGCGCTGCGGGCCGTAGCCCTTGGCGACCAGGCGCTCGCTGTCGACACCGTGCGAGGTGAGCCAGGTCTTCACCGCCGTGGCCCGCTCCTCGCTGAGCTGCTGGTTGTGATCCGTCGACCCACGGTCGTCGGTGTGCCCCTGGATCTCGACCCGGTGGATACGCGGGTTGGAGCGGAGCACGTCGGCGATCTCGCCGAGCAGGCCGCTCGACTGCGGCAGGATCACCGCCTGGTCGGTGGCGAACTGCACCTGCTGCTTGATGAAGATCTCCTTCAGCCCGACGCTGACCTGCGGCTTGCCGCGCTTGTGGAGGAGGACCTCGATGGTCACCGTCTCGCGCGGCTTCACCTCGATGGTCTCGACGCTGCTGATGTAGCCGTCGGCGGTGACGGTGAGCTCGCCCTTGCCGGCGGCGACCTCGGTGGAGCGGAAGGAGCCGTCCGGCTCGGCCTTGTTCGTGTGCTCCTTGCCGGCGGCATCCTTGAGGATCACGCTCGCCCCGGCGACGGCGCCGAGCGTCGTCCCCTTGTCGTCGACCTCGTGGACGCGACCGACGACGGTGCCGGCGCGCGGAAGAGCGACGAGCGCGCAATCGGCGCGGACCTCCTCGACGGCCTCGGGCACCTTGACCGCGCAGGTCTGGTCGGGGGCGAAGCCCTCGGCCTTGAAGCTGAGGGTGTAGTCGCCCGGCAGCAG
>JAMFST010000407.1 GCA_026225435.1 Labilithrix luteola | reverse complement strand
TGGTCGGCGCGACCGTCGCGGGCGGGGAGGGCGAAGAGCTCGAACAGGCAGAGAGGAGGAGGAGGGTCGCGAAGGGAAAGTGACGAGTCCGCTGGTGAAGTCCCATGAGACGACAGTCTACGAGGAAGAAGCGATCGGATCATCGCGTTTCACCGCGACCGATGTCGGCCCTCCATCGTCGAGGACGCGGCGAATCTTCGTGAGGAGCGCCTCATGCCCGAACGGCTCTTTCGGGGAGTAGGAACCAAATCGGTCCGCCCGTCCATCCGCAGCCCGCCTCCTTGACCCGTGAAAGGGGCCTACGGTTTCCTACTCTCCAGATGCGCACCGACGGAACCGACGGAGAGGCGCCGCGCGAGCTGGGTCCAGACCGAGGTGTACAAACGTCCCGACGGCACGCTGGGCACGACCACGCTCCACTTCGTGCGCGGGCGGTCGGGGTCCTAGCAGCCCGTTGAAAAACTCCAGTCGTCTTGACGATCGGCGTCTTCGATCGTATCGATCTAAATAAGTTTTAGATCGGAGACCTGATGAAATCCTCGATGGCGGTGATCACGGGCGCAAGCTCGGGGCTGGGGTTGAAGACAGCGGAGATCCTGGCGCGGGACCCGCGCTGGCAGGTGGTGCTCGCGTGTCGTGACGCGGCACGCGGCGACGCAGCGCGGCGGATCGTCGAGCGCGCGGCGAAGCATCCGGTCCTCGTCGCGCCGCTCGAGCTCGAGTCGCTGACCTCGATCCGCGCCTTCCCCGCCGTGCTCGACGCGCTCGGGGTGCGCGACCTCGGCGCGCTGGTGCTCAACGCGGGGGTACAGGACATCCAGTCGATGCGCACCACCGCCGACGGCTTCGAGCGCACCTTCGCCGTGAACCACCTCGGGCACTTCCTGCTCACCGAGCTCCTGGAGGCTCGCCTCGCGACCGACGCACGGGTCGCCGTCGTCAGCAGCAACACCCACGACCCTGCGACCAGGACGGGGATGCCGGCGCCTCATTTCCAGGACGGTCGCGCGCTCGCGGCAGGGACCGATGAAGGCCCCGACGCGGTGCTCGCCGGGCGCACGCGCTACACGACATCCAAGCTCTGCAACCTCTACTTCGCCCGGGAGCTGGCCCGGCGGTGCGCCGCCTCCCACGACGCCCGCGTCCGGAACTGGCGGGTCGTCGCCTTCGATCCGGGCATGATGCCCGGCACGGGATTGGCGCGGGACTACGGTGGATTGATTCGTTTCGTCTGGGCCTACGTTCTTCCGGTGATGCGCCTGGCCGGCTCGAACGTGAACGGCGTGCCGCTCTCGGCCGCGCGCCTCGCAGGGTTGGTCACCAGCGACGACGCTCGCTGGCCGAGCGGCGCCTACATCTCGCGCGGAGTCGTGACCGAGCCGTCGACGGAGGCGCGCGACGCGCAGCGGGCCCGCGATCTGTGGAGTGCCAGCGAAGCGCTGGTAGCAGGGGGACGGTCGTGAAGCTCGCGCCGCAGACCCTGGCGCTGGTGGCGCTGATGACGACGAGCCTCGCGGCCTGCGCGCCCGCCGCCGTGGGCGTGAGCCCCGGCCTCACCAGCGCAGAGCGCGACCGCCAGCAGCGGTCCGCCGCACGGCCCCCCATCGATCCCGACGCGCTCTACGACGTC
>JAMFST010000406.1 GCA_026225435.1 Labilithrix luteola | reverse complement strand
GAAGCATCACGGCATGGCCGGCGCGCTCTTCGGCATCGGCGCCATCACCGGGCCGCTCCTCGGTCCGACCATCGGCGGCTATCTCGTCGACGCGGCCAGCTGGCACTGGATCTTCTTCGTCAACGTCCCCGTCGGCATCGTCGCCGCCACGATCATCTGGACCCAGCTGCGCCAGCCGGGCTTCGTCTCCGACCGCTCGCCGGTCGACAAGGTGGGCATCGGCCTGCTCGCCATCGGCATGGTGTCGCTGCAGTACGTGCTCGAGGAGGGGAACCGCGACGGCTGGTTCGAGAGCCCGCTCATCACGTTCCTCGCCATCTCCGCCGCCATCTCGCTCGTCGGCTTCATCAGCCACGAGCTCGAGACTCCCCATCCGGCCGTGGAGCTGCGCGTCTTCGCCAACCGGGGCTACGCCGCGGCGACGGCGATGAACTTCCTCGTCGGCACCGCGGTCTTCGCCGGCTCGCTGCTCCTGTCGCTCTACTGCGGCACGATCATGCACTACCGCGCGCTCGACATCGGGCGCGTCTTCCTCCTCGGCAGCTGGATCCAGCTGCTCATCTTTCCTCTCGCCGGGAGGCTGGTGACGCGGATGGACCCGCGTCTCCTGATGGTGATCGCCAACGTCGGCATCTTCACCAGCCTGTGGATGAACGCGCACCTCACCAGCGACGCCAGCCTCGGGGTCATCGTCCGTCCGCTGTTCCTGCGCGCCATCGGGACGGGGTTCGGCTTCGTGCCGCTGACCTTCCTCGCCGTCGCCTCCCTGCCGGCGTCGCAGAGGCCGGGCGGCACGGCGCTCTTCAACCTGACGCGCGAGCTGGGCGCCTCCATCGGCACCGCCTGGATGAGCACCTTGCTCGACCGGCAGACCAAGCAGAACTTCACCTTCCTCACCGCGCACGTGACCGCGGGCGATCCGCTCTTTCTCGAGCAGCGCGCCGCGCTCGAGCACGGCCCCGGGGCGCGCCTCTTCGATCCGCAAGGCGCAGCGCTCGGGGTGATGAAGCTACGGCTCGACTCGCAGTCGCTGCTGCGCGCCTTCAATAGCTGCTTCCTGTGGCTCGCCGTGGCCTTCCTCGCCGCCAGCGTCGCGCTCCTCTTCATGAAGCGGCCGACCGCGGCGGTCGATACCTCCGCAGCTCACTGAGCGGCGAGCTTCGCCTCGAGCTCCGGCACCGCGGTCGCGATCTGCGCCCGCGCCGCGTCGCGCACCTCGGCGAGATCGGCGATCGTCTTCCCCGCCGTCTCGATCGGCGTGAGCACGCGCGAGATGGCCGTGGCTGCGCCGAGCCACTTGCTGCCCGGGGGGGTGCAGTTGCTGGTGCCGGCGATGGCCACCGGCAGGATGGGAACCTGCTCCTCGAGGGCGAGCTGGAAGGCGCCGTCCTTGAACGGCTTCACGTTCCCGTCGCGCGAGCGCGTCCCCTCGGGGAAGATCATCACCGACAGGCCGCCGCGCAGCGTCTGGCGGCACTCCTCGAACATGGCGCGCACGCTGTCGCCCGAGCCGCGGCGCAGGGCGATGTCGCCGGACATCTTCATCAACCAGCCGACGACCGGCGGGCGAAAGAGCTCCTCCTTGGCGACCCACTGCATGTCCCAGTCGAGCCAGCAGAGGAGGAACGGGTCGGCCATGGAGGCGTGATTGGCCACCACGATGTACGGGCGCGTCTTGATGTCCGCCGGCGGCTCCCCCTCGGTGGAGAAGTTCCACAGCGGCGACATCTGCGCCGTCGCCTTGCCGAACTTGCGCAGCCAGCGCCCGGTCACCCGCGGCGTCGTGTCTCCGCGGTGCGCGAGGTTGATCGCGCCGAGCACGGGGACGAACGCCACGGCCGACGCTGCGAACTCGGCGTAGGTGATGGCCCCGAAGAGCCGCTCCTTCAGGTTGGCCACGCCACCGTCGTAGCGGCGGACTCGGCCGGGGTCACGCGGAAGCGACTCTGTCAGGAGGGAAATGACGCGGTCACGACGGATGTGACGAAGCGCCGGCGCGCGGGACGTTGCGAGCGACGAGCAGGCAACCGCCGCCGCCGATGGCCGTGGAGGCGTGCACGTGCTCGATTCCGTGGTCGACTCGCTGGCCGGCCCAGACCTCGTCGCCGTTGTCGTCGCGCAGGCCGCCGCGAAGGAGCAGCTTCTCCTCCGCCATGGTGTGGCCGTGCATCGGGTAGGTCGCGCCGTCGGCGATCCAGACGAAGAAGGCGTCCTCGGCGCCAATCTGCGCGCCGGGCTGCACGCGCATCGCGATGCCGTGCTTGATGGCGTTCTCCACCAGCGGCTGCAGGATCAGGCGCGGCACGATCGCCCGCCCCAGCTCGGGCGCGACGCCGACGTGGGTGGCGAGCCTGTCCTCGAAGCGCATCTTCTGGATGTCGAGGTACATCGTGGCGAAGCGCAGCTCCTCGTCGAGCGCGACTTCGTGCGCGCCGCCGTCGTGCAGCGAGTGGCGCAGGAAGTCGCTGACGAGCGCGATG
>JAMFST010000405.1 GCA_026225435.1 Labilithrix luteola | reverse complement strand
CGGCCCCCCTGGGCGCGCTCGAAGCGGCCGGGACGCGACTCGGTGGCGCCGGTGAAGGCGCCGCGCATGACGCCGAAGAGCTCCGCCTCGAGCAGCTCGCGCGGGATGGCCGAGCAGTTGACGGCGACGAACTGCGCCTTCGCCCGCGGCGACATCTCGTGCAGGCGCCGGGCGAAGCGCTCCTTGCCCACGCCGGTCTCGCCGGACAAAAGGACAGTGGTGCTCGTCGGCGCCACCTGCTCGAGGCGGTGGAGCGCGGAGACGAACGCCGGGGATATGCCGACGAAGGCCTGGTTGGTCCCGGACGGCACCGGCGCGGTGGCTGCGGCGGCGATCGGCAGGGGAGCGGTGACGCCGGGACGCGCGGCGCCGTTCGAGCGCGCGACCAGGCCCGTCCCGACGGGGAGATTGCGCAACCCGGCGAGCGAGATGCTGCTCTTGGCGCGGACGTCGTCGGGCCACAGATGGTCCGGCCGGCCGACGATGCGGCAGTTGGCGTGCCCGGTCGCGCGGCACTCGACCTCGCGATAGAGCACCGAGCGGCCCATGAAGGCGCTGGTGTAGCCGGTGGCGTAGCCGAGCTGCATCCAGCAGGACGACTCGGTCCCCACGCCGTACACCGACAGGTGCGCGTCGGCCTCGGCGGAGTCACGCCAGAGGAACTCCCCCTCGTATTCCCCCTTCTCGATGTCGAAGCTCAGATGGATCGGCTCCACCTTGGCGATGCCTTCGAGCATGTGCATCTGCGGGCCGACGACGAAGCTCTCGAAGGGGGTCCGCTCGGGGCGGACCTTGCGCACGAGGACCGCGTCGGCCGATCCGGACGCGTAGCCGATGCGGAAGAGGAGGTCGCTCGCCTCCACGGTCCCGAGCTTGGCGATCAGCTCCCGCCGCAGCGCCGCGAGCCCCGAGACGTGCATGAGGATCATGCGCATGTCGTCGAGCCAGATGCGCCCCTCGTTGGCGGAGAAGCGCAGGCGCGAGGCGAGATCGGAGATGTCCGGGTAGGCGCCGATCATGTCGACGGAAGCCGGCGCGGGGCTCACGGGGCTGGATTCGGATCGGCGGGGCACGGCGCGAGGTCTCTCTGGTTCGAACATCGGCCGGCGTCCAGATGTTCGCAAGACCCGCGCCACTTTCTCGATCGCGCCGCGTTGCGCAGAAAACCCGCGCCGCGAGACGACGACGCAATGCGTCCTTCGATTTGGTGATTTGACGCGCGCGTTGACTCGCCGCGGCTTGATCAAATCGATGAGCCGCACGCGTCACGACGGCGCACGTGACGGTCGATCGTGGCCACTTCACGAAGGATTCGAGATGGGCACGAGCGTTGCTCGAAGGGGGAGCGTGCCCACGGACGTCCACACCCAGGCTCACCAGCCGAGCGGCCCCTTGCGCAGCTTCGTCCGCGTGCTCGGGATCCGCCGCGCCACCTTCGTCGAGTTCTCCTTCGCCCACGGCGATCCGGACCTCGCCATGGAGCTGGTGCTGCCGTACGGCCCGTTCGCGGAGCTCTGCCGTCACTACCAGGTCGAAACGATCGAGTCGGATCCCGGGGTCGCCTTGGCCCTGGACGATCTCCGACGGAGGAACTGCCCATGAAGCTGGACATTCGGACATCGGCGGCCGAGCCGCGGCGCCAGGCGTACGCCTACCTGACGAGGCGTTTCGGAGAGGACCGCCAGGCCACGCGCTACGAGGAGGCGGTCTTCGATCTGCAGTCGACCGCCAACTTCCACTACCGGCCGGTGTGGCAGTCCGAGTTCGAGCTCTACGATGTGAAGAAGACGGCCATCGTCCTGGCCGACTGGTACGTCCTGCTCGATCCGCGGCAGTTCTACTACGCGACCTACAACATCTCGCGCGCCGGGCTCGAGGCGGCCAACGGCAAGGCCTTCGAGCTCTCCGAGAAGCTGGGGCTGCTCGCCGAGCTGGCGGACGGCGCGCGGGCGCGGGTGCTCGATACGATCCTCCCGATGCGCCACTACGAGTGGGGCGCCAACCGGATCCTCTGGTCGATCTGCGACCGCGGCTACGGCACGGCGGTCACCTCGGCGGCTGCCTTCGCGGCGATGGACCGGCTGGGGATGGCGCAGGTGATCACCAAGGTCGGCCTCGCGCTCGACGGGCAGACCGGCAGCAGCGTGGAGACGGCGAAGAAGGCCTGGCTCGACGCGCCCGAGTGGCAGGGCGTGCGGCGGCTGGTCGAGGACTCCTTCGTCATCGACGACTGGTTCGAGGCCTTCGTCGCGCAGAACCTGGCGATGGACGGCATCATCCACCGTTTCGTCTTCGACGAGCTGCGGATGGCGATCCGTCCCGCCGGCGGCACGGGCCTGGTGATGGTGACGGACATCGTCAGCGACGTGTTCGCCGATCAGGCCAGGTGGATCGACGCGGTCATCAAGATCGCGGCGGCCGCCTCGCCGGAGAACAAGGAGAAGCTCGCCGGCTGGTTCGAGACGTGGACGGCGCGCGCGGTGGAAGCGGCGACTCCGCTGGCGAAGCACGCGCTCGGCGACAACTCCGGCGAGGCGATCGAGCGGCTCTCGCGCGAGCTCTCCGCACGAGCAGCCAAGCTGGGGATCGCCGAGGTGGCGTCATGAGCATCCAGAACGTGAGCATCACGCTGAACGCGTCGGGTGACGCGCGCCCGCTGGTCGAGGCGATCCGCGCCGACAACCCGACGGCGACCATCGCCAACCTCCCGTCGGTCGTGAAGATCGACGCTCCCGGACGCCTGGTCGTGAAGGCGGAGAGCGTCAGCGAGCGCCTCGGAAGGACCTGGGACATCCAGGAGCTGCACCTGTCGCTCATCAGCATCAGTGGCAACATCGACCAGGACGACGACGAATTCGTCCTTTCGTGGGGAGCGAAGTCATGAAGAACGCGAAGCTCGGTCTGCAGAAGAAGTACCGCCTGATGACCCGCGATCTCGGCTGGGACACGACCTATCAGCCGGCGGAGAAGGTGTTCCCCTTCGAGAGCATGGAGGGGATCAAGATCCACGACT
>JAMFST010000404.1 GCA_026225435.1 Labilithrix luteola | reverse complement strand
GCCACCGAGCACGTGCTCGGTCTCGACGGGATCGCGGTCATCGTCCAGGCCAACAACCCGATCCACGCCTTCGACGCCGGCTACCTCAAGAAGCTCTTCGACGGCGAGGTCACCCAGTGGAAGGACGCCGGCGGCACCGGTGGGGCCGTCCATCTGTACGCCCGGGACGACCGATCCGGCACCTACGATACCTTCAAGACGCTGGTGCTGGGGGACGCCTCCCTGCCGGCCGCGACCAAGCGCTTCGACTCCAGCGAGGCGCTCGCCGACGCCGTGTCCGTCGATCCCGACGCGCTCGGCTTCACCTCGGTCTCGACGGTGCGCAACGCACGCGCCGTCGCCCTCCGGTTGCCGGGCGGGAGCCCGACCTATCCGTCGTCGTTCACCGTCGCCACCGAGAGCTACTTCCTCTCGCGACGGTTGTACCTGTACACCACGCTCGCGGTGTCGGCGACGGCGCAGCAGTTCGTCCTCTTCTCGCTCTCGAGCGAAGGGCAGAAGGTGGTGCGTGACACCGGGTTCGTCGACCTCGACGTGAGCCTGCAGGAGCCCGAGCCGTGCCCGGAGCACTGCAGCGCGCGCTACCTGGAGCTCACCAAGGGGGCCCGGCGGCTCTCGCTGGACTTCCGCTTCCGCGCCGGCCGCGAGGAGCTGGATAGCCGGGCGACACGCGACTTCGACCGCTTGATCTCGTTCCTCCGCGGCCACCGCGGGAGGCTGCGTCTCATCGGCTTCTCCGACAGCAAGGGGGACGCGGCGCGCAACGTGAGCCTCTCCCTCGCTCGCGCCCGGACCATCGGCGCCGAGCTCGATGCGCGCGGCGTGCACCCCGCCGAGGTGGCCGGTCTCGGAGGCGAGATGCCCGTCGGCCCCAATGACGAGCCGGGGCGCGAGAAGAATCGCCGCGTCGAGGTGTGGCTCACCGACGAATAGGGCGGCAGGGCATACGGAGCACGGCGCGCGGGTGTACCCTGCGCCGCATGTACTTTGTCCTGTTCGGTCAGATGAAGAAGATGCTCCGCCAGCTCGACACCTGGTTCGAGAAGGCCACCCTCAACGCCAAGGAGCGCGGCTACGACGCGGAGGTGCTGGTCAGCTCGCGCCTCGCGCCCGACCAGCTGCCGCTCCTCGCTCAGGTCATCATCGCCTGTGACACCGCGAAGCTCGGCGCTTCGCGGCTCACCGGCAAGGCTGCCCCCTCCCACGACGACAAGGAGAAGACGATCGCCGAGCTGCGCGAGCGCGTTCGCTCCACCCTCGCCTACCTGGACACGTTCACCGAGAAGGACTTCGAGAGCGCGGCCACCGCCAGCATCACCCAGCCGCGCTGGGAGGGTCGCACCATGACCGGCGCCGACTACTTCCTCGAGCACACCACGCCGAACTTCTACTTCCACATCAACCACACGTACGCGATCCTCCGCCACAACGGCGTGCCGGTCGGGAAGAAGGACTACCTGGGCGCGCTCTCGCAGAAGCCCGCTCCGGCGCCCGCCGCCAGCTGAGCGGCCGACACGCACGGCGGCATTTTGCGCTAAGCAGTGCCGCCATGCCCGGACCGCTGCAGGGAGTGAACGTCATCGAGATGGCTGGCCTCGGCCCGGCGCCGTTCTGCGGGATGTTCCTCGCCGACCTCGGGGCGAACGTCGTTCGCATCGACCGCAAGACGCTCGACATGAACGAGGCGGAGCACGCAGCGCTGGTCGCCTCGGGCGCCTGCGCCGCTTCCTGACAAGCCGGACGAACGTAGACAACGCATGCTCCCCTTCACTCTCCACCGCACCGACGAGCACTCGAACGCGCGCCGCGCGAGCTTCGTCACCCCGCACGGCACCGTGCAGACGCCGACCTTCATGGCGGTCGGCACCCGCGCCACCGTGACCGGCATGACGCCGGAGGACCTGCACGCCATCGGCGCGGACGTGGTCCTCGGCAACACCTACCACCTGATGCTGCGCCCGGGACCGGAGCTGTTCCGCCGGGTGGGCGGCATCCACCGCTTCATGAACTGGAACCGCCCGATCCTCACCGACTCGGGCGGCTACCAGATCTTCTCCCTGCCGGCCGATCGCACGGTGAACGAGAAAGGGGCTCGCTTCCGCAGCTACATCGACCAGCGGATGCACATGCTCTCGCCCGAGTCGTCCATCGCCATGCAGACGGCGATCGGCTCGGACATCATGATGGTGCTCGACGTGTGCGTCGACTCCCGCTCCGACGAGGCGACGACGCGCGCGGCGATGGACCGCACCCACCGCTGGGCGCTGCGCAGCCTGGCCGCGCATCGCAGCGCCGAGCTGGTCGACAGCCGGCCGCTCGAACAGGCGCTCTTCGCCATCGTCCAGGGGGGCGTGCTCCCCGAGCTGCGCCAAGCTTCGGCGAGCTTCCTCACGCAGCATCCCTTCGACGGCTTCGCGCTGGGCGGTCTCGCCGTGGGGGACACCCGCACCGAGCGCGAGCAGGTGACCGGATCGTCCGCCGAGCTCCTCCCCGCCGATCGACCGCGCTACCTGATGGGGGTCGGCACGCCGCCGGATCTGCTCGTCGCCATCGGCGCCGGCATCGACATGTTCGACTGCATCCTGCCGACGCACCTCGCCTGGCAGGGGACCGCCTTCACCGGCACCGGCCGGGTGCGCGTCACCCGCAGCGCCAGCGCCGCCGACGATCGGCCGCTCGACGCCACCTGCCCGTGCACCACCTGCACCACCACCACGCGCGCCTACCTGCACCACCTCTTCAAGTGCAGCGAGCCGCTGGGGCCGCGGCTGCTCTCGCGCCACAACCTGGCGCACTACATGGCGTTGATGGCCGAGGCGCGAACGGCGATCGAGCAGGGGCGCTACGCCGCCTACGCCAAGCAGAAGCTCGAGGAGATCGATCGGCACGAACACGAGGGGGAGCTGCCGCGCACCGTCCGACGCCAGAAGAAGAAGCGCGCCCCGAGCGACGAGCCCGAGACGACACCGTGAGCTTCGCGGTGGTCGTCACCCGCGAGGGTGCACGCGCGGTCTTCGACGACGAGACCGGCGAGGTGATGCACCCGGTGGTCGGCGGGCGCGTCGAGGCGGAGACGCTGTACCTGGCGCCGTCGCGGCTGCTCTCGCGGCTGGAGGACGGCGACGCCGGTACCGATCCGCTGGTGGTGCTCGACGTCGGCCTCGGCGCGGGTTCGAATGCGGTCGGCGCGTTGCTGGCGGCGAGCTCCGCGTCGCCGCGCGCGCGTCGGCTGTCCATCCTCAGCTTCGACCGCACCGACGACGCCTTGCGCCTCGCGACGGACGATCCACACGCTGCCGACTTCGGGATCACCGGCGAAACGATGAGCGCCGCGCGCGCTCTGCTGGCGGACGGACGGGTCGAGACCGCCCAGGCCGACTGGCGCTTCTTCCGCGGCGAGCTGCCGGACACGCTCGCGGCGGTGCGGGACGCGAGCGCGGACATCGTCTTCTGGGACCCGTTCTCCCCCAGGTCGAACCCGCTCTTGTGGAACGTCGGCGCCTTCACCTCCGTCCGCCGCCTTTGCCGCGCCGGCGCCACCTTGCACACCTACAGCGCCGCGACCGCCACCCGCGCGGCGATGCTCCTCGCCGGCTTCGCCGTCGGCG
>JAMFST010000403.1 GCA_026225435.1 Labilithrix luteola | reverse complement strand
GGTCGTGGTGCTCGACGCCGACGCCCCCGACGCCCGCGACGTCATCGAGGAGCTGCGCAGCGTCGCCGGCGGGCAGCAGATCGAGATCGTCCTGCTCGGCGGAGTGCCGGGCGGCACCGGCACCAACGCCGACCATCCGCTGTCGGAGGAGGCGGTAGGCTTCTTCCCGCGGCCGGTCGACGTGTCGGCGGTGGTGCACAAGGTGGAGGTGCTCACCGGCGGCCCTGGCGAGTACCAGCCCGCGCGCGCCAGCGCTCCACCGTCGATCGCCTACCCGCGGCGGAGCGCGCCGCCGCCGGGTCGATTGAGCCCGCCGCCCCGTCGCAGCTCGTTCGCCCCGTCGCCGACCGGCTTTGGCAGCGAGGTGCCGCGCCCGTCGCCGACCGGTTTCTCCATGCCGCGCGCGTCGAGCATCCCGCCGAGCCGCCCGTCGTCGGGGTCGAGCCCACCGGTGCCGCTTCCGCCTGGCTCGCTGCCGCCGGGGTCCATCCCGCCCGCGTCCGGCACGAACGGCGGGACGCGACCGGGCGTGGGCACCGGCGTGACCAGCGGAACCGGCACGAGCGTGGGGCCGGCACCGTCACCGGCGACGGTGACCTTCGCTCCGGGGCTCCGGCCGGCACCTCTCAGCCGTCGCATCGAGCAGCTCCTGGCCGAGGCGGAGGAGCGGGTCGGCGGCCAGGCGCGCGTCTCCGACTCGATGTTCCCCTCGCCGGACGAGGAGCTGGCGGCGGTGCTGCCGGCCGATCTCCTGGCCGCGCTCGACGAGCCGCTCGAGGAGGAGGACGACGATCTCGAGCCAGAGCGTGACGGCGCGCGCGTCATCACCGCGCACGGCCGGCGGAGCGAGGAGGCGCACAGCGAGGCGCCCGGGCACCTCGGGCATCTGGGCGCAGCGCGTGCCGACCGCGTCGACCGTGACGAGCGCCGTCCCGACAGCCGGGACACGCGCTACGGCGAGGCGAGCTCGCAGGCGGAGCCTTTGTGGTCCTCGGCGCTCGCCTCGGTCGCGCCTCCTCCCCCCCCGTCGGCACCGGGACGCGGCCGCGAATCGCAGCGCGCCGACACCTTCACCCCGCGAGACCTCGATCACGGCCAGTACACCGCGCACGAGGTCCGCGAGTCGCGGGTGCCGCAGCTCGAACCGGAGTCGACGGTCTCTCCCACGGTCTCTCCCGCCGTCTCGCCGTACATCGACAAGCCGGCGTCGACGCTCGGCGGCGCTGCCATGCGCTTCGGCGGTCTGCTCGGCGTCGGCCTGGGGCAGGGGCCGAGCATCGGCATCGCCGGTGGCGGTCCGAGCTTGCCCGCCGGGCCGGCCTCCATCGCCGGCTACGACGGGGCCACCATGCCCCCCTCGCTGGCGCCGAACACGGTGGCCCCGCCCACCGGACGGCAGTCGATGCAGCACTCACCGATGTCGGCCATGCCGAAGATCGCGCCGGTGCCGACCGACGTTCCGCGCGCGGCGCTGGCCATCCCCAGCGTGCTCGGCCCCGGAGACGCGGCGCAGGCGCTGGCGCAGATCATCGCCGCGCGGGTCACCGGCTCGCTCGCCCTCGAGAACACCGACGGGGTTCGCCGGGTCGTGGTGCGCGAGGGGGACCTCATCAGCGCCGCCTCGGGGCTCGAGAGCGAGACGCTGCTCGCCTTCCTCGGCGCGCGCGGCGAGCTCCCGCGCGAGCTCATCGACCGCCTCGCCGGCAAGGTCCCGCCGTTCGGGCGCCACGCCGGCGCGGCGCTCATCGCCAACGGGCACCTGCGGCAAGATCAGCTGTGGCCGGTGCTGCGCGCGCACGCCGAGTGGGTCATCGGCCGCGCCATCGGCGTCTCCAGCGGCACCTTGGCGCTCGAGGCCGAGCCGCCCGGGCGCCTGCGCGGGGAGCCGAGCGTGTTCGGAGGCGCCACCGGGGCCGAGGTGTACCTCGAGGTGGTGCGCCGGGTCGTCTCGCCGGATCTCGCGGTGCAGCGTCTCGGCGGCCTCGGCGCGCGTCTGTCCTTCGGCGCCAACGCCTCGATGCTCGCCGAGTGCGCCCTCGAGATGACCCTGCGCGAGCGCCTCGAGCGCAACTCCGGCGAGACGGTCGGCGCCATGATCGGCGCGAGCCCCGAGGCGGATCTCGCGTCGGTCCTCTACGGCCTCACGGCGCTCGGCGTCCTCGAGACGATGCGTGCCATCGCCGGACCTCGCCCCACACCGTCGCCCGCAGGCGGTCCAGCCGGCGACGCTCCGGACGCCCTCGACGCCGACGCGGTCCGCGCCCGGGTGCGCGCGCGCATGCAGCTGGTCGAGGAGGGGGACTACTTCGAGCTGCTGGGCGTCAACCGCGAGGCGACCGGCTACGAGGTCCGCCGCGCGTTCCTCGAGCTGCGGCGCGCCTTCGAGCCGACGCGCATCCTCACCCCCGAGCTCGCCGACCTGCGCACCGACATCGAGACGATCACCTTCGTCCTCGACGAGGCCTACGAGATCCTCCGCGATTCCGCCCGCCGAGAACGCTACCGCCGCGCCATCAGCTAGCAACAATACGAAACAGGCAGGAACGATCGTCGATACTGAGGGCGAGCATCGTTCATGTCATGCTCGTCACCAAGCCGAACGGGAATCAGCTGCCGGGGATCCGTAGCGACGAAACGCAAGGGGAGAGGTGGCGCGTGCCGACCGAGAGCGATCAAGCGATCACCGTGGTGTACGTCGAGGACGACGAGCGGCTCGCTCGCCTGACGACGCAGTACCTGCAGTCGCACGGCGTCACCGTGGTGCACGTGGCGCGCGGTGATCTCGCCCCGGCCGAGGTGGAGCGCACGCGTCCCGACGTGGTCCTCCTCGACCTGATGCTCCCCGGCATCGACGGCGTCGAGGTGTGCCGCCGCATCCGCGCGCGCAGCGACGTGCCCATCGTCATGGTCACCGCGCGCACCGAGGAGGCCGACCGCGTCGTCGGGCTCGAAGGGGGCGCCGACGACTACGTGGCCAAGCCGTTCTCCTCGCGCGAGCTGCTGGCGCGCGTGCGGGCGCAGGCGCGGCGCGGTCGCGGCCTGTCGGGACCGCGGAGCGAGCGCTTGCAGGTGGGGCAGCTGAGCATCGACGGCTCGACCCGCACCGTCACCCGCGGCGGCGTCGTCATCGCCCTCACCACGCAGGAGTTCGATCTGCTGCGCGTGCTCGCCGAGCGCAAGGGGCGGGTGCTCTCGCGCGACCAGCTCCTCGCGCTGCTCCACGGCACGGCGGACGAGGCGTTCGATCGCTCGATCGACGTCCACGTCTCGCGGCTGCGGCACAAGCTGGGGGACGACCCGCGTCACCCGAGCCTCCTCAAGACGGTCCGCGGTGCCGGCTACGTGCTGGTGTCCGACGAGGACGCCGGGCGCGAGCTGTAAGAAAGTACACGCAGGTGCTCGTCCCGCGCGGCAGCCTCGTCTGGCGTCTCTACCTCGTCGGCCTCGGGCAGCTCGCGCTGGTGGCGGCGTTCGCCTTCGGCTCGTCGTGGGTCTCGTCGCGCCTGTCGCGCCACTGGGAGACGCGTGACCTGGCGAGCGCGCTCGAGCCGTTCGTGGGCGATCCGCACCGCGCGGAGATGGGGGAGAAGCTGCAGGAGTTCGCCCGCGTGCGCGACCTCGAGCTGACGGTGTACGGCGAGGATCGCCAGGTGTTCGCCACCTCGGTGACGCCGGCGCTGCCGCTGCCGCACTTCGCCGAGGGGCACGAAGCGCGCGAGCGCTGGCGACGCGAGCACGAGCACGAGCGTCACGACGACGGAGCGCCGCCGCGCGCCGAGCCCGACGGCCCGCCAGGCCCGCCGCCGGACATGGGACCGCCACCGGAGATGGGACCGCCGCCGGGAATGGATGGTCCCGGCTTCGGTCCGCCGCCGGACGACCCGCCGCCCGGTCCGCCGCCGGGCCCGCACCCGCATCACAAGCCGCCGATGGGATCGCCCAACGCGCCGCCCAACCAGTTCACGCCGCTGGAGCACGACGGGAAGGTCTTCCTCCTCTGCGTCCACTTCAACGAGGCGCCGCGCTTCGCCTGGGGGGAGCTGTTCACCCTCCTGGCCGGCCTGGTCGTCGTCGGCGCAGGGGCGCTCGGTACGGTGCGCTGGATCAGCCTGCCGATCGCGCGGCTCACGCGCGCGGCGGAGGCGCTCGGCCAAGGAGATCTGCGCGTGCGCGCCGGCCTGCAGCGCGGCGACGAGCTCGGCGGGCTCGGTGCCGCCTTCGACGAGATGGCCGAGCGCATGCAACGCCTGCTGACCGCCGAGCGCGAGCTGCTCGCCAACGTGTCGCACGAGCTGCGCACTCCGCTGGCGCGCATCAAGGTGGCGCTCGATCTCGCCGTCGAAGGGGACGCCGACGCTGCGCGCCTCGCCATCTCGGAGATCGCGCTCGATCTCGCCGAGCTGGAGACGCTGGTGGAGGAGGTGCTCCAGGCGACCCGCTTCGCGCTCGCCGACGGGCGCGCGCCGATGTCCGGGCTCGGCCTGCGCACCGAGCTGACCGCCGCGCGCGAGCTCGCCGAGGAGAGCGCCCAGCGCTTCGTGGCGCACCACCCGACGCGCACCTTGAACGTGCGCCTCCCCGACGAGGCCGCGCTCGCCCACGCCGTGCCGCTGAGGGTCGATCCGCAGCTCCTCCGCCGCGTGCTCGGCAACCTGCTGGAGAACGCCGACAAGTACTCGCCGGAGCGCGACACGCCCATCGATCTGGTGGTCGAGACCTCGCCGCAGGCGACGCGCTTCTCCGTCGTCGATCGCGGTATCGGCATCCCCACCGAGGAGATCCCGCGCGTCTTCGACCCGTTCTACCGCAGCGAGCGCAGTCGCTCGCGCGGCACCGGCGGCGTCGGGCTCGGGCTCACGCTGGCCAAGCGCATCGTCGAGGCGCACGGCGGCACCATCGAGGTCGGCCGCGGAATCGACAGCGGCACCCGTGTGATCGTCACGTTGCCGGTCGGCGCCGAGACACTTTCCCACACGGGGGCGACACGCGGAGCCAACGCCCGACGGTCATCGTGAGCTTCATGAAGAAGAAGCTGGTTGCGCAGGTAGCCTCGTTCGTTGTCGCGCTGATCCCCCTGGCGAGCAGTGCGTTCGCCGATCCGCCGAGTGGCTCGCCGCCGAAGCCGCCACAGGCCGCCTTCGACGCGTGCAGCTCGTCGAAGGACGGCGACGTGTGCACCGTCACCTTCCGCGACAAGTCGATGAGCGGTGTGTGCCACACGACGCCCGACGGGCTGGCGTGTCGCCCCGACGGCATGCCCAGCGGCCCGAGCTGACGCTCGCCTGCGGCGACGTCGTGCACTGCACGACGAGGTGACCGTGACCTCGATCAGGCGGCGTTCGGGCGGACGGCGTCGATCACCAGGGCGCCGTCTTCCACGTCGACGGTGACGACCGAGCCCGGCGCGAGCTGCCCCTTGAGGAACAGGTCGGCGATGGGCGCCTCGACCAGCCGCGCGATGGCCCGGCGCATCGGACGCGC